>JAFUBE010000370.1 GCA_017460365.1 Eggerthellaceae bacterium | reverse complement strand
TGCCGTCGGCGTTGCGGATCTGCTTGCGCTTGATCTTTCCGCCGACCGTCTTGGGCAGCTCGGCCGCATACTCCACGATACGCGGGTACTTGAACGGCGCCGTATCCTTCTTCACCCAGGTCTGCAGCTCGCGCGTGAGCTCGTCGGACGGCTCCCAACCACTAGCCAACACAACGGTCGCCTTCACCACGAGCCCGCGAACCGGATCGGGCGCAGCCGTGACCGCGCACTCGATGACGGCGTCGTGCTTCACGAGCGCACTTTCCACCTCGAACGGGCTGATGCGGTAACCCGAGCACTTGATGACGTCGTCGTTGCGGCCCACAAACGAAATGTAACCGCCGCTGTCGCGCCACGCCATGTCGTGCAGGTTGTAGTATTCCCCACCCACGGTCTCGGCCGTGGCTTCGGGCATGCCGTAGTAGCCCACGAACAGCCCCGGCGGGTACGCCTCCTTCAGGCCGGTCACGCACACGGCGCCCTCTTCGCCATCGGGAACCTCGCGCCCGTTGTCGTCGAGCAGCTTCACGTTGAGCAGCGGCGACGGCTTCCCGAGCGAGCCGGGATGCGGTTCGAGCCACGGGAACGTCGCGATGAGCACGGGCCCTTCCGTCTGGCCGAAGCCCTCGCGCACCTTGCGCCCCGTGAGCTTCTCCCACTTGATCGAAACCTCGGCATTCAAAGGCTCGCCGGCCGTCGCGAAATTCTGGATCGACGACAGGTCGTAAGACGCCACGTCCTCTTGCAGCATGAAGCGGTACATCGTGGGCGGCGCGCAGAACGTCGTGAGCTTGTAGTCTTGCATGTGCTGCAGCAGCTTCGCGGGCACGAACTTGGCCATGTCGTAGCAGAAGATGGTGGCGCCGCAGATCCACTGGCCGTAGATCTTGCCCCAGCCAAATTTCGCCCAGCCGCTGTCGGTCACGGACATGTGTAGGCAGTTCTCGCGCACCTGCTGCCAATACCTGGCGGTGAGGATGTGCCCGAGCGGATGCGCGAAGTTGTGCATGACCGGCTTGGGATTGCCGGTCGTTCCGCTCGTGAAGTAGATCAGCATGATGTCGCGCGAGGTCACGGCTTCGGGCGACCCGGCTGCCGGGCGCTCCCACGTGTCGGGCTCGTCGGCGATGAGCTCGTCGAACGCCAGCCAGCCATCGCGCTTGCCGGCCACGGTGATGCGGTTCTCGACGGACGGCGCGGTGGGAAGAGCCCCTTCGACCTGGCTGCACACGTAATCGTCGTCGATGCACACGAGCATCTTCACACCGCATTTATTCGCACGGTACTCGATGTCGTGCGTCGTCAGCTGCAACGTGGCCGGGATGATCGTGGCGCCGAGCTTGCATAGCGCGGTCGCGACCACCCAGTATTCCCATCGGCGGCGCAGAATGCACATGACGATGTCGCCCTTGCCGATGCCGAGCTTGCGAAACGCGTTGGCCGCCTTGTTCGAGAGGCGTGAGATGTCGGTGAAGGTGAATGTGCGCTCTTCGCCGGCGTCGTCGCACCAGAGCAGCGCCCGCTTATCGGGCTCGACGCGCGTCCATTCATCGACCACGTCATAGCCGAAGTTGAAGTCGTCGGGTACGTTGATCTGGAAGTTCTCGTAGAAATCCTCGTACGAGTCGAACTCGATTTTCGGGCAGTATTTCTTGAGTATATGGTCCATGGTTTACTCCGCAATCACTGTGACGAACCGCGCAGGCACGTCGCCGCCGCAGCGCTGGCCGTGCATGAGCTTCGGGTTGAAATAGATGCTGTCGCCCACGTTGAGCTCGAATTCCTCGTCTTCGATCGTAACGATGACCGTGCCTTCGAGCACCAAATTGAACTCCTGGCCGCCATGCGAGACGAGCTTCGCCGGCGTGTCGGAGGGATCGAGCGTGACCTCGAGCGGCTGCATGATCTTGTCGCGGATGCGCCAGGCGAGGTCTTCGTAGCGGTAGTCGGGGTAACGGTCGACTTCCCTGCCTTCGCCGGAGTGAACCACCTGGTAGGTGTCGAGTTTGGCCGCCGTGCCCGTGAGGATTTCGGTGAGCTCGACGTCGAACTTGCGCGCCATGTGGTACACCACCGAGATGGGAACGCCGGCGCCCGTTTCCTCCCAGCGCTTGTAGCGCTCGAGGTCGACTTCCAGATCGGCGGCCATTTCCTCGGCCGTCACGTCGCACGCTTCGCGCAGCCCGCGCATGCGCTCGCCGATCCCCTGCAATTCGTCCTGGTACTGCAACATGATGAACAACCTTCCATCGCCTGTGTGCATTTAACTACTGATTCTCGCATAAATGCGCCGCTTTCGCGCAGAACCCAAGAAACGCACCTTTATAACTGCCTTCTCATACGAGGACCAGGCTCGCCTTGTTCAAATAGGCGAACTGTGCACTGCGCTCGGCATACGTGCCGAACCTGCCGCATACCACGACTTCGGAGCCTTCTGCGGGATAGTCGTCAGGATAAGCGTGATCGCCGTCATCCCACACGAACTCGATACCTTGAGCACAGCACGCCGTTGCATCTTGAACGACGACATAGCAATAACGATGGCCCGTAGCCTCGTTACATTGCGAATAGAAAATACCCTGCATCTTCACCAGCTGGTCCTGGTAAGACGCTGGATCGGCCATCATCTGGTAGACGGTGGAATAAACCGCCGTGCCGCTCATTTTCGTCAGGTCAACGCCGATTTCGGCATCGTCGTAGGAGTAGGCCGACGCCGCCACGTAATCGTTGGTTGGCGCTGACTGCTGCGATTTCGCAGAATCGTCGGAAGCCGTGGCTGCCTTGTCGCGCACGGCCTCGACCGAATTCGCCTGCTCCCCGGCTGGCGCCTTGGCTCCGCCAGCGCTGCAGCCCACAAGCAAGAAAGCCAGGCCTGCCGCGAGCATGATGGCAACCATGAAGGCAACTCCAACGGTGAATGCTCCCGAAACACGTGACGCCCGTGATCTCATTGCACTCTCCCTTTCTTCAGACGACCTACCAGGCAAAACACCGCGAACGCAACGGCGTCGAGCATTACAATCGTCGAACCCACAGGCGTACCGAGCAGAACAGACGCCAGCATTCCGACCATGGCGCATACAACACCAATACCCGCCGCGAGCACGGTAACACCCCTGAACGTGCGGCACGCACGCATGGCGGCAAGCGCGGGAAACACGACGAGTGCCGAAAGCAAAAGCGCGCCCACAAGATTCATGCCCACCACGATGACGAAAGCGATCATGACGGCGATGGCCAGGTTGTAGCGTCCAACGGGAAGCCCGTTTGCCCGAGCGAACGACTCGTCGAACGTGACGGCGAACACGCGGTTGTACAGCAGCGCGAAACCACCGACCACCGCAACCGACATGACCGCGCTTACTCCTACGTCGAGTGCCGTAAGCGTGAGAATCGACGTCGAGCCGAACAAGGTCGAGCACACATCGCCCGATACGTTCGATTTCGCGCCAAACACGTTCATCACAAGGTAGCCGAATGCAAGGGCCGTGACCGACATCATCGCTATCGCCGCGTCGCCTTTCACCTTGGCTGATTGGCCACGCCGCAAGAGCAGCACGGCCGCAACAACGGTGACGGGCGCAATTACGAACATGTCCTGCGTTACCCCCGCTACCGCAGCCACCGCGTATGCGCCGAACGCGACATGCGAAAGCCCGTCGCCGATGTACGAGAGCCGCTTCATCACGAGCGTCGCGCCCAGAAGCGACGAGCAGAGCGCAACGAGTGCTCCCACGACAAGGGCGTTCACGACAAAGGAATAGGAAGGGTACATGGCAAGCTGGTCGAGCGGACTCATGCGGCACCTCCTTCCCTTCTCCAGGCAGACGCGGGAAGGATCGCTGCGACACCATCTTCGACCCGAAGCACCTGCGTCGCATGGGGCAACGCCGCTTCAACGTCGTGCGTCACGGCAAGAACGCCCACGCCCGATGAGCGCAAGTCGTCAATGGTTACGTAGAGAGCCTCGGCCGCGTTGGGATCAAGCCCCGTCGTCGGCTCGTCCAAAACGAGCAACTTCGGACCGCTTGCCAGTGCGCGAGCCAAAAGCACGCGTTGCTGCTGGCCGCCAGATAGCGAACCGAACGGCATATCGCGCAGGTCGATGGCGCCAACTTGCCGCATCGCATTCTCAGCCGCCTCCTTGTCGGTGTCCGAATAAAACGGCCGCAGCCCGAGCCGACTAGCGCGGCCGGACAGCGCAACTTCCCATGCCGACGCCGGGAAATCACGTTGGGATTCGCTCTTCTGTGGCAGATAGCCAATTTCACCCGCAAGCACGCCATCGGAAAACGAGACCGCACCGGCCAACGGTGGTAGCAGACCAAGCAACGTCTTGAGCAACGTCGATTTACCGGCACCGTTCTCTCCGACGACGAATAGCGCATCCCCCGCGCTCACGGAAAACGACACGTCTTTTACAACCGGCACGCCAGCGTGTCCCACGGCGAGCCTCGTGCAGGTGAGATAGGCCACTGCGAGCTCCTTACGCCAACGCCGTCTTCAACACGTTCAGGTTGTCTTCCATGGCAGAAAGGTAGGTCTTGCCATTTGCCGCGTCGGCATCGGCCGTGGATTGCAGTGAATCCATTACCAAGATCCGCTGATTCTTGGCGCTCGTATTCTGGACAACCGTCTGGGCGATCTTCTGGTCAGAGCTCTCGATGACGAGCACGCTACCAAGGCCCAACTCGTCAACTTTCCGCGACAGGAAAGCAACCGTTTCGAAACTCGCCTCGGTTTCGGCAGAGCACCCGGCGAACGCAGCGTAATATTTCAACCCGTAGTCGTCGACGAGGTAGCGGAACGGGAAGCGATCGGCAAACACGAGCGTATTCTTGGAGGCCGCCTTCACGACATCGTCATAGCGGCTGTCAAGGTCGGCGAGCTTGGCCTGGTATTCCTTCGCGTTGGCCGTGTACGCGGCTGCATTGCCGGAATCGACGGCAGCCAGTTCGTTGGCGATGGCGTCTACAATCACCTGGGCGTTCCTCAACGAGAGCCACACGTGCTCATCGTATTCGGGACCCTCTTCGCCGTCATGGCGGGCTTCGGTCGACTCGTGATCGGCCTCGGCAGAGTGGCTGGCGTCGGCATGGTCATGTTCGTCTGCCTGCATGCCTTCAACGCGCTCCTCCTCGACGGCGGCGCTACCCACCGCTTTGAACATATTCACGGTACGCAAATTCTTGTTGGCCGCCGATTTCACAGCGTCTTCTGCCCACTCGTCTGACTCGCCACCCACGTACACGAACAGGTCGGCATCTGAAATCTTGGCAATATCCTGCACACTTGGCTGGAAGCTATGCAGGTCGACGCCGTTACCCATCAGGTAGGTCACTTCGAAATCATTGGCTCGATCGCCTACGACCTGCATGGTCCAATCGTAAGCGGGAAATGTCGCGCAAACGACCTTGGTCTTGCTCTGGGAAGATGCACTCGCCTGTCCCGATGAGGCGCCAGAGGCGGAATTTGATGACTGCGACTGGCCGCCGCAAGCCACAAACAGCCCCAGGCACAAGGTACACGTCGCGACAATCGCTATAAGCTTTTTGTTCATATTGGCGCTCCGATCCCGGCGATGGCACATGCGTCCCCGCCGTTTGCATCAGTCTTGTTGAAATGCATTTGGCACCGCTTTGCAAGCGGGCCTCGGAGCGAAGATCAAATGACAAGCCTCACTTTTAGGTTCACCAGAGTATCGGCTGGCAGGAAAAGCATGCTCGCGGCAATTGCTAATCCCAAGGCAAGAGCAACAGTCGCTGCGGGAAGAGCGGCCAGTGGCCCCGCTGCCACGGAGGACAGAACCGCTAGCGATATCTCCAAGACAAGACAGGTGGGGCAGTCGTCACCTGAACACTCGTGATCGTGCAGCTCGGCGATTACGAGTGCCGACAGCAATGTCGAAACCGCAAGGAAGAGCGCGAGCATTGCAAGGGCGATGCGTACGATGACGGGGCCTAAGGCCTGGTTTGCATGCGGTCTAGCACCCACCGTTAGCCCCCATGCAATCGGCGCATCTACCATACAGCACCGTGCGGGACGGATCAGCCTCGAAGCCGTGATGCTCGAACACGTGCTCGGCGAGCCCAGCGGCTGTCCGACAATCAAGCGGCAACACGCGCCCGCATTCCAGGCATACGAGCTGGCCCGCTGCCCCTTCCTCCGCAATGCGGTATCGCGCTTCGCCACCGGGAACACACACCTTAATGGCGCAGCCACCTGCAACCATGTCCTCGAGCGTGCGATACACGGTGGTGCGCCCGATGCTTCCGCCCGTTTCCCGAATCGATGCCAGCGCGAGGTCGACAGTCAGATATTCTCCGGCATGCCTGGCAAGACATTCGTCGACAAGCTTGCGTTGCTGCGTCCTGTATTTTCCACGATCCGGCAATGCATCTCCTGAATTTGAATTCAGATTTCATTTTGAGTCTAGCAGACGAGATGTATGCTGGCAAGCGCACACGCACGCTTGCCAGATCGGTAAGCCGCTCGCATAAGCCTGCCGCAAGTGACTTAAGGGAACGCGCCTTTACCCCGACCCGTGCGCGGTGTTACACTTCCCGTCAGACACGATGGCGATGAAAACGCTTTTCTAGCGTTGCCTGGCGTGTTGGACGACGGCGTTCTGGGATTACCCTCGCGCCAACGCGGCGCCGAGCTCGTGGACGGCGCGGCATTCCCGGGGGAACACTTCCTCGTGGCGGCGCTGCTTGTCCTCGGGGTCGAAAATCGACCATTCCCAATCGGTCTTCGAGTAATCCTTCAGCTGCAACGTGTTGCCGCAGATGAACGTCTGCGTAGGGCCGACGAACCGCGAAAGCGTCTGCTTGTAGCCTTCCACCAAACCCGTGAACATCGTGTCGGGCGCATTGCTCGTCATGATGAGCAACGTGCTGGTCGGGCTTTCGTTGCAGCACGGGCGCTCGGCGTTGTAGGTGAGGTTCTTGAAGATGAGCCGCTCGTACAGCGCACGAAACGACGCAGTCAGCTCCGAAAGGTAGTTCGGCGAGCCGATAATCAGCCCGTCGGCCTCGCGGATGGCGTCGAGCACGGGCTGCAGCCCGTCGCGCACGATGCACCGACCCGCGTTCTTCGTGCGCTTGCACCCGAAGCACGAGATGCAGCCCGTGTACTTCTCGAGTCGGTACAGGTCGAACTTCTGCACCTCCGCACCCGCTTCGCGCGCGCCTTGCGCCGCCTCTTCGACCAGCGTGTCGGTATTCCAACCTCTGCGCGGACCTGCGTTTACGGCTACTATCGACTTGCCCATGCTTCCCCCTGTTCCGTTGCCTTGACCGACGATTTGGGGAGTCTCCCCCTTTTGTCGTTAGCTGGCACATTACACGAACCGGTACAGTTCCTCGTTGCTCTTGCGGGCGAAATGCCACGTCGACGGATGGGCGGTTTCAGCCGGATACCCCATCGGCATCATGGCCACGACCTTCCACGTCGGCGGCAGGTTGAACGCCTGGCGCATGACGCGCTCGTCGAACCCCCGCACCCACGTGCTCCCGACGCCGCATTCCCACGCCTCCATCATCATGTGGTCGAGGGCGATGGCCGCGTCGACGTCCGCCGAGTCGCACCCGTCGACGTTCTTCCACGATTCGGTGAGGTTTGCGCACACGAGCAACACCGTCGGCGCATTGAAAGCCCAATGGGTGACCGAGCGAACTTGCGCGATGGCCTCGTCGGATTGCAGCACAAGCACGCGCTGCGGCTGGTAATTACATGCGCTTGGAGCGTTGCGGCCCGCCTCGAGGATTCGCGCCATGTGCTCTTCGCTGATCTGTTCTTGCTTGAATTTGCGCACGCTCCAACGGTCGCGCGTCATCTCGAGGAACGTCTTGCCTGCTTCCATGCCTGTACCGCCTTTCTCCTTAGCTCTTACAGGAGGAATCATACCGATTGCGTCCGGTGTATTTACCGTACATTTTACTATTATGTACGCTACCGAGGGAAAGGACTGGCCGATGCCAACGAGGGACACGAAGCGCATGTTCGCCGACGAATTGGAAGCAACGATGACCCGTATGCTTCTTTCCAAGGTGCGCGTGACGGACCTCTGCACGCGATGCGGAGTCGAGCGGCGCGTGTTCTACTACCACTTCAAGGACAAATACGACCTGGTTGCCTGGATGTTCGAGCAAGACCGCACCAAAGCCGCAAAGACGTGCGGGCCCTACACGCGAGAGCTCTATGCCGAAGCACACCGCCAACTTTGGGCTCGACGCGACTTTTACCGCCGCGCGTTCGAGGAGGACGCGCAAAACTCGATCGAGCGCTATCTGCTGCAGTTCAGCATCGAGGCCAACGAGGCTGCCCTGAAACGCCACCTGGGCGTTGCCAAGCTCTCGCGCGAACGCGCCTTCGAGGCGCGGCATTTCGCGCATGGCAACGTGGGCTGCGTCATCGACTGGCTACGCGGAGATATGGACGCTACGCCCGACCAACTAGCCACTTACATGTTCGCAAACATGCCAGCAGCGCTGCGCAAGGCATACGACGAGCAGGCATGACCTCGGGGTTCAGTTCGCAGGTTCGAAAGTCTAGCATCCGATTTAGCGCACACGCCTTTCTACCGGTTTTTCACGGGCGGGACTTTTAACGATGGATGACGGCCCGGTCGGCGCAATGTGCACGCTAATCATGTGGTAATCGGCAATGCGGGTCGTCGGGCCAACGGCTCAACCCGTCACACATCGAACATCCACTGGTTCAACTCATGCCGAAGCTCATCGCGAGCCAGCTCGTTATTGAGCGTTGGGCTCGCCAAGCGCTTACGTACCGCCGAAGCCACATCTCGCACAAACGTGCCAAACCGCGCAGCATCGAATACCTGCGGACTCGTTATCGTAATAACGCGCCATCCCATATGCTCTATAGCCAGTTCACGGCCCACGTCGCTTTTCATCTGATTGCCACCCACATGCACCTCGCCATGATACTCTATGTCGAGCGGTGGCTGAGCATCGGGCCAGCAGAGGTCACCATAGCAGGTGCGCCTGAGGGCCATGGCCCTCGCTTCGTCATCAAGCGCAATCTCTGCATTCATCACGGGCTTCGAAAGCCCGTAACCGCCCAGCATCGGCGGGAGGCACAAGAGCATGTAGACCATGGTCTCCATCGGCGAGCGCGATCCGTCGACCACATACTTGAGTGCGCGCTTCGCCTTAGTCTTGCCATTCGCCTTGCCAAGACACTCCACGAACTCCTTCAGTTTGTCCCGACTGGTAAGCGGACTTAGCCGTTTGGGCAATTCGTCCAAGGCGCCAGGGTGAGTGACGCCTCTCGGAAGCAGCACGTACGTGCCGCATAGCTCGCATCCAAGTGCGATGAGCTGTGCAACCGTTAATTCGTTTGCCAACTGCAAAAACGTGAACTCGGGCGATGATACGTACATTCCCCTAACACCGAAAAACGAATTCGCAGGCAAAGGCGTCTTCCACGTATGGCATCGCACATCTTTTGATCGTCGCCGTTCCCTTTCGTCAAATATGAGCACATCGATCGGCGATTGTGGATCAACGAACTCTTCGGGAACCGATCCCACTACATCGGATTTACGCGCGGCGCATTTTTCCGCCCCTTCAACGCGCGCTGGCACTCCCAACTCGGAATCGAGCGGAAAATGCTCTCTCCAATATCCCAATGCCGTGTGATGCGATAAGTAAGTATTCATGGCAACCTCCGCATTTTGTCCACC
>JAFUBE010000369.1 GCA_017460365.1 Eggerthellaceae bacterium | reverse complement strand
CGAAGTATCCCGCGAGCTTCGGGCAACCCGTAGGGGCGGCACTCGTGCTGCCCGCGGCGCGCCAGCGCCGAACCCCGCCTAGTGCGCGAGCCGAATCTGGTTCGCGCACTTAGCTTACGCGATGTCGGACTGCTGCAAGAGCTTGAAACCGGCGGCTTCGATGGCGTTGGCCGCTTCGCTGGCTTGCTCGGTTCCTCGAATTTTCAACACGTCGACCGCATGGTCGCCGTTTATCGAGAAGCAATAACCGTATTCGATATTCAGCTTGAGCGAATCGAGCGTTTCGAGCAGCCTCGCCAATCCTCCTGCCTCGTTGGGCACGGCGATAGCGCTCACCTTTGTCGCAACCGCGCGGTAATCGGCGTCGTTGAGCACTTCAAGCGCCTTTCCTGGATCGTCGCAGATGATGCGTACGACGCCGTAGTCGGTCGTATCGGCAATCGTCAGCGCCGACATCGACACGTCGGCATCCGCAAGCGTGCGGCACAGCGCGCTCAGGCGCCCCTCGGAGTTCTCGAGGAAAACGGTAATCTGGTCGATCATGCTACTCCCCTTTCTCGCGCAGGTCGACGACGCGCTTGGCCTTGCCTTCCGAGCGCGGGATTGCATTCGGCTCGACGATCTTCACCTTGATGCCGACGGAAAGCGCCGCCTTCATCTTCGACTCCACCTGCTTTTGCAGCTTCTCGATAGCGCGGATCTCGTCGAAGTCGACGCCCCGCGCGAGCACGACCTTCAGAGTGACGCGGTCGAGGTGGTCGACGGTGGTGAGCTCGACCTGGTACCAGCTCGACAGCTCGGGCACCGTCTTCATGACGTCCTCGATCTGGCTCGGGAACACGTTCACGCCGCGGATGATGAGCATGTCGTCGGTGCGGCCATGCAGGCGGTCGATGCGGCGGTGCGTACGGCCACAGGCGCACTTGCCCGGGATGATGCGGGTGATGTCGCGGGTGCGGTCGCGCACGACGGGCGTGGCCTCGCGGTCGACGGTGGTGAGAACGAGCTCGCCCCATTCGCCATCGGGTAGCACTTCGCCCGTTTCAGGGTCGATGATTTCGGCGAAGAAGTGGTCTTCAGCCAGATGCAAGCCGTTCTGTTCCCAGCACTCGATGGCAACCCCGGGACCCATCGTCTCGGTGAGCCCGTACACGTCGAGCACCTTGTAATCGAGTTTCTTTTCGAGGTCGGCGCGGAAATTGTCGGAGAACGCTTCGGCGCCGTGGATGCCGGCGTGCAGATGGAAGTCCTTCGCGGGATCGAGCCCCATGGCTATGGCCGTGTCGGCGATGTGCATGGCATAACTCGGCGTGCAGCACAGGATGGTCGAACCCATCTCGCGCAGCACGCGAATTTGGCGCTCGGTGTTGCCGGCAGACATGGGGATGGTGGTGCAGCCGGCCGCAATGCCGCCATAGTGCGCGCCCAGACCACCGGTGAACAAGCCGTATCCGTAACATACGTGGCAGATGTCGTCTTCACCGCCGCCTGCGTACTCGATGCCGCGGGCGAAGCAGTCGCCCCAGATTTCCAAGTCATGCTCGGTATAGCCGCCCACGGTGGCCACACCGGTCGTGCCTGACGACATGTGAATCTCGCGCACGTCCTTCATGGGAACGGCGAACAGCTTGTACGGGTAGTTGTCGCGCAGGTCCTGCTTGGTTGTGAACGGCGCCTTGGCCACATCTGCCAGGGTCTCGACTGAATACGGATCGAAGCCCGCCTCGTCGAAGATCCGCTTGTAGAACGGCACCTTCTCGTAGCACGTGACGATTGTCTTCTTGACCCCCTCGAGCTGGATTGCTTCAAGTTGGTCGTGAGGCAACGTCAGGATGTCCATTTTGCTCATAAGACACCTTCCATGATTGCCCAGGGCGCGTACTACCCCGGTTGCTCGCGATTACGCGAAGTG
>JAFUBE010000368.1 GCA_017460365.1 Eggerthellaceae bacterium | reverse complement strand
TAGTACGAATCGCCAGCTACGAACTCGGCAGAGCCGTCGCTTTCCAAATGCAAATAGGCACTGATGACGATCGACGCATCCGGGTCGAGCTGCCAGTAGCCGATAATCGCTTCAGAACTCGTTTGCGCCGTCGAGCTGGAATTCGACTGGTTGGAGGCATTCGTCCCACCCTGCCCCGAACAGCCGACGAGCGAAAACGCAAAGAGCGCAGCCATGAGAATCGATGCGATTGCCAGCTTTTTCATATAGTCCCCTTCGAGTTGGCTTGGGTAAACCCAGAATTATCTTATACCAAAATATTCTGATTCTTATATCAATATGAACAGGAATATCTTAACATCGACGAGCAGCCTACTTCTCAATAGCATAGGGAAGGTTGCTCGGCGGCTCGACCACCTTGATGTTTGCGGCTTGCTCGAGCTTAGACAGGTAATCGTTGCACTGCGCTGCCCACGAGGTCGCGAGCGCATATGTGCGGACAATGTTCTTGAACGACTCGCTTTCGATGGCGTCATAGTCGGGGTTCACGAGCTCGACGCGCTCGTCGCACAGTGCCACGCGCACTTTCCCGTCGGCGCCCGCAAGCAGTCCGTCGTAAAGCTCGCCTCCCGCAAGCTGGGCCGAGCGCAGCGCTATATCGGGATCGATCGTGCTCTCCGCATACAGGAAGTCCCAGCCGATGTCGTACCCGGAGGCAGACGCATCGTTGCCCGAAACCTCGGTGTACAGCTGAACGAAGCGGTTGCGCAACGCATCGCCCGAAAGCCCCTTCAACTCTGCAAGGCACGCAGCGGCACGTTGTTCGTCGGCCTTTTCGAACGGAATGGCCCAATAATGGTGCATCACCTGATCGGAATAGTTGCTCTTGATGTAGTCCGTGCACAGTTCGCTCTCGAGCTCGTTGGTGAAATTCAATTCGGCACGATACACCTGCTCTTCGATGCTGCTGTATTCGAGGCGCTTGCGAAACTCGTCGGGCGTGAGTCCCTGTGCTGCAAGGTGATTGGACCACGCCTGCCCGTCATCCGCCGCGATTCCCGCCTTCGCCTTCTCGGCGGCAATCCGCTGTTCCACCGCCTCGTTGTTCACCGTTATGCCAAGCTCGGCGGCTTTGTCCTTGATGAGCAGCTGATCGGCGAGCACGCGAATCGCCTCTTCACGCCACGTCTTCGTATCCCCATAACTCAACGAGACATAACTCTTCCAGTCGGCATCGTCTGTCAGACCGTTCTGCGCCCGGTAGCTCGCCGTGTAGGCCGTCACTTCATCTTCGGTTATCGTGTGGTTGCCAAACGTGGCCGCTGGATTGGCGGGCGCGCTGCACCCCGACAAGGCTACCGCAAGCGCGACGACTGCGCCGATTGCGACAATGCGAAGCCATCTGGCAAGACTCATGTACGAACGTCCTTTCCCCCTCGACGAAAACATCCTAAGGGCCTGCGCTACACGCGGAAGAAGAGCAACGGGTACTTCAGCCACCCCACATAACGCACGGCATTCTTGTAGAAGACCTTATAGTAGCGCTTGAATATACTCATTTGAGTATCGTCGACCGGAGAACCTCCGAAAACATGGGAAACGTACACGTCGGTCAACTCGGAAAACGCCGGTGTCGCCGCATTGCTTGCGAATTTCTCAAGCGTGCCGGCGTTGTTCGTCGCATATTCCGCAAGCGTCATCGAGCCGAGGGCGGGCATCTTAAAACGCTCGAACCGGTCGAGGAAGAACCGGTAAAGCCCTTCGACCGCGCCATCGTTGCCCTGCGCAAGGAACTGCCTGTAGCGCCGGTGGCGATGGAGCTTCTTCACCAATATGGCGAGCAACACGAGCGCAAGTATCGAACAGAGCACGATAAGCCACAGCCAGTTGGGCCAATCGAGGGAAAGCGCATCGTCGGAACCTTCCCCTTCGTCCATCGAGCCCAGGTTCAACGTCGAGTTGCGCACCTGCACGGTCGTGGCGTTCCCGCGCCCGACTTGGCCCTCGCCGAGGTCGTTGTACAGCGCATCGTTCACATCGCTCGAATAGATGATCTCGTTGCTCATGTTCATGGAGTACTGGTTCTCGGCCGGCGCATCTTCAGACGCTGCAACGCCTTTCACCTCGATCTCCTGCGCCCGGAATTCTTGCGTGTACAGCTTCAGCACCAGATTCGGCGGATTGAACGGGGCGATTGCGAACGCGAACACGCCGACGCCTATAGCGACAGCCGCAAACGCAAGGGCGGCGCCGAACAACGTGACCGAGCCGAACGCAAGGTGTTCCGACGCCGAATTCATCAGGCTAACCTGATAGGTGCGGTAGGCGAACAGGCCGGCAGCGGCCACGAGGAACACGATCATCGCGCCATAATGGCCATACCAGTACAGGTATTCGATCAACGCGCAGGCGAACGTGCCGAGCACCAGCATCACGAGCGACGCGCCACGCCAGCGCGACAACACGTACACGAACACAGTCGGCAATATGACGACGAGGCTGAAGTATAGGTAATTGCCCGGCACGTCATCGAGCGCCGATTCCCCCGCGCTGGGCACCACGCTGGCCACCACGGCACCGATCAGCGCGAGCGCGAGCAACGGCCCGCCTATGAGCGCGGTTTTGCTCGTACGGGACACCGCGAACAACAGCAGCGTGATGAGAGCGCACAATCCCGCGACGATCGCCGTTCCCGCGACGTCTTGGAACGGCTGCGTCGCATAGAAACCGCTGCACAACGTAAACGCGAGCGCCGTCGACGCAGCGACGCAGAGCACGAAATCCCACAGGGAGTTCTTCGCATACGCTAACATGGCCCCACCTCTCCCCCGACGCCCATCATCGGCTCGCCTCCGCCAGCTCTGCGGCATCGGACAAGACGGAATACGACACGCCCGACGCGTTCAAGCGATGCAGCCTCGCCATGATCTGCTTGCGCTTGTCATCGTCGATCGTGGCGGGCACGATGGCGAACAGCACCGGCACGCGCTTGCCCACGCGCGCAGCGGCAAGCGCTTCCATGAGCTCCTGCGAAAGCACCGACGTGATCACGATGAGGTTGCTCTGCCCGAACTGCGAGTTCTGCTCTTCGCGGATAATCGCGAGCGCGTCTTTGCCCGTGCCCGGCGAGAAGATCTGCGGCATGCGGTCGAGCACTTCCTGGTGACGCCCCGCAAACGGCGCCATGAATCGACGGCGGCGCTTGGCCTTGTCCTCGAATACGAATTCGGCATCGAAGCCATTGGCTGCGGCGAACCGCTCGATGGAAAACGAGCACTCGACCACCGCGTCGTAGATGCCCATGAGCTCTTCGGCCGTGTATTCGGGCGCGTCGAAATCGGAGATCACGGTCATGCCGGGATTCGCGTTCGTCTCGTACAGGCGCGTGAGGTACTCGCCGGCCGTAAGGCGCGACGAAAGCTTCCAGTGGATCGTCTTGATCGGATCGCCCCAACGGTACTCGCGCACACCGGAGTAATCCATGCCGTCGTTGATGACCGACGTGAAGCTCTTCTTCGCCTCGACGGCAGCATCTTTGGTGATGGGGAGGTCGTCGATGTCGAACACGCGCGGCTGAACGTTCACTTCGGTCAGGCGGTCGTTCTCGTGCACGGCGGAAAAGATGCCGAACACATCGCATACGCGCACCTCGCGGATGCCCACCTCGTAGCTGCCGATATGGTCGAATCGGATGCCGAACTCGAACGTGCGCTCCCGCCGTGGTCCGAGCGTGATGTTGTGGATGTCGGTCGCGCCTTCGCCGCCGAAGATGTCGGACATGTAGAACAGCGCCTGCACGCGGATGGCGGGAAGGATCGAGGTGTTCTTCAGCAACAGCTTCAAGCCCACTGTTTCGCCGCGTGTGCATTCTGTCCCTACGCCCAGTTCCTCGAATGCGAGGCTTCGACGCAAGATGCGCACGTAGGCGAACGAAAGCAGCAACACGACGAGATAGGCGATGATCGGCGCATAGCCGATGGCGTCGTTCACGAACACGGCCGGCACCGCGAGCAACGCGCCGAGCAGGATGCACGCGACGACGGTGATGACGCGATGGCGCCTCGCACTTTGCCGACGGAGGTTCTGTGCCGTCGCCATGCGCTTCGCCTTTCTTCCTTTTCTCGCACCCAACGCCATGATCACTGCCCCCAGCTGCGCTGCTGCGTTGCGAGCATCCACACGAAAAACGGCAGCACGACGAAATTGACGACCACGCTTAACGGGATGATTCCACCGATATACGGTATGAACGCCACCACATCGCGGCAAAACACGAGCAAGGCGGCCCCCATGAGCACGTTGCCCCAAAACTGCTTGCGAAACTCCGCGCCGAACACCATGCGGCTCACATGCGGCACGACCAGCGAAACCATGGCAACGGTGCCCATCTCGACCTGGGCCCCCATGAGCAGCACCGTTCCGCACAGAACCGCCAAGACGCGCAACCTGTTGGCATTAACCCCCATGAGGCGCATTTCCGCATCATCGAAGCTGAGCGCATTGAGCCGGAACCTCATGAGCGCGACGGGCAGCAGGCCAATAACGCAGGTTAGCGCGAGCATGAGCCAACTCGCCGGGCTGAAACTCACCTCAAGCGCCTCGGAGAGGCCCGTGAAGACCTCCCATTCCTCGAACGTGAAGTAGAACATGGTGACATACGTTACGAGCACGCCGATAATCTGGTTGAGGATGGTGGCGATAAGCAGCAGGTTCACTATATTGAAAGGTCTTCCCTTGCCGGTCATGAAGCGCCCGCAGCCAAACAGCACGACCATGACTACCGCTATGCACGCATAGCAGATGAGATACCGCATCCCATGAGCATACACAGCACCGCCGCCGAGCAGCATCACGAGCACGACGTCGCCAAGCTGTATGGCGCTCGACACTCCGAGCATCGAAGGAGACGCGATCGGGTTGCGGAACGCGTTCTGGTACAGCGTGCCCGCAACAGCAAGCAAGCCGCCGCACAGAATCGTGATCAGCGTGAGCGGAACGCGGTTCACGATGAGGAAGAACCCGCTGTTACGGGCGAGGAGCTCGTTTGGCGCGAGGACGGCGCCCGAGCCCGAAAGCTGCGCGAAGAAGTTGTTCAACCACAGCCCGTAGCAGCTGAACACGTCAGCGGGATTCACGAACTCGCCATGGCCCGTCAGGATGAACAGCGATACCAGGGAAACGAGCACGAGCACGCCTGCGATAGCAGCCGTCTTGCGGCGATGAAGGCGCACCTCGCCTCGGTGCAGCTCAGATTCGGGCACCTGCCGTTCGCTGCGAGGGGGCTCGGCTTCAGATGCGCGGTGGCGTGCACGCCCGGCTTCCTTCGCTGCGTCTGCGGGCGGTAGCGCGGAGCTTGCGCCAAGCGCAACGTCAGACGGCAAGGGGACTGATTGTCGTTTGCCGGCAGCTTCCCCGAAGTCGAAATTGTCCCTAGATCCAATCAATGTTGCCCTTGGCCCTTTCGCGAATCGCGATCACGAGGAACGCGATGGCACCGACGATGGACGTCAGCGTGCCGATACTGCCCAAGAACAGCCCCGTCATCCGCATCACGTAGTAAGTGACGAGCAAGAAGACAGCGCCAAACGTGATCGATGCGGGAATGAGAAAACGCAAATCGGGCCCGACTGCCTTGCGGGCGATGTGGGGCACGAGAAAACCGACGAAGCCCACGCTTCCCACAAACGACACGGCAACACCTGTCAGCACCATGCACAAGATGATGACTGCGTAGCGGGTTCTCGAAGTCCTCACTCCCATCGACTTCGCCTCGCTTTCGTCGAACGCGAGCAGGTTGATCTTGAAACGGAGCAGGGCGATGACCACGATTCCGATGAGCAAAGGGACGGCCATGGCAGCGAAAACCGTAAAGTTCGTAATCCGATCGAAGCTTCCGCCTACGATCGAGGTGATCGCTTCTGCTTGCTCGCTTGAGCCATAGCGAATCAGATACGTGCGAATCACCGTCACGACGCCTGCAATCAACGCCGTGAACACCTGCCCGGCGATGATTAGAGACACTTTCGATAGTTTCCCGCGACCGGCGACATGGGCGATCAGCAAGACGAGCGCCACGACGACGAGGCATCCGATGAGCGAGAAGAGCGCCCGCCCTGTCGACGCGAACAAGTAGGTGGGCAAATCCATTGCGGCGACCTGCGCTTGCGCCTCGTCGTGCGTAATCATGCGCACGGCACCCGACTGCTCGGGCACCATGAACAGCAGCGTGTACACGACCGCCCCAAGGGAGGCGCCGCTCATCACTCCGAGCGTGGAAGGGGCCGCTAATGCGTTTCGCAGGGCCGTTTGAAACACGCATCCGTTGAGCGCAAGCGCCGCCCCGACCAGCGGCACCGCAAGCGTTTGCCAGAAGATGATCGAGACGCCGCTCGTCACGGCCCCTCCCGTGAGCCAGTTCACGATGCCGGAGATATTCCCCTGAATCTGAGCCACGATTAGCGCCGGGGTGATGGCGGGCTTGCCCGATCCGAACAGCGCAGTCGGCAGGATGAGCACAAGCGCGAACGCGACGACCAAAATGACCGCCGATGCCACGATCACCTTCACCCGCCGATCGAGCGAATGCTTCGCATCCATCTGGGCGGTGTACACCGAGACCTCGTTACGATGCCCGAACAGCGACTTGCTGTACCCGTATGCCACGCCGGGGTCGTCCACAGCGGCCGAAGATGGGTTGAACACCGAAGGCGCCTCGTCGCCGCGGGCGCGATGCGGCTGACCTGTGGCGGCACCGGACACCGCGCGCTCGCCGGGCGCCGAAGCATCCTGCCCGGGGACTGCCGAATCGCTCGGCTGGTACACGAACGGCGAAGCGCCTGGTCGCTGTCGTCTTTCCCTAGCCATGCGAAGCCGCTAACTCACTGGGCCACCGATAATGATGTCAAAATCGGAGGCAGTCACGTCATATCCGTAGAAGGTGCTGTAGAAATCGGCGACATCTTGCCTGAACTCCGCCTCGCTGCCGCCGCGGAACTTCCAGTAAGCCCAACTGGCCTCGAGCATGCTTTCCGGCGAGCCATCGGTCCATGAGCACAGGTCATCATCGGCATCGCCTTGGCTAAGCCCTTTCGGGTTCACGAAGAGCTGGCAGTTTTGCGGCGAAGCCGGCTCGAGCCGACCGTCATCGCTCGTCCTGCCGATGCAAGACTCCACATATGACCCCTCTCCGGTCGCCGTTCTGAAAAACCCGAGCGTCGTGCCGTTGCCGCCCGCTGGATGTATGAGGGGATAGGGATAGTAGAGCTGGCCCTCGCGTTTGGCGTTCGCGTTCATCCTCTTTTTAAGCTGATTGCTCTTCACCACGATTGCGGGAAATGCCTCGGTTCCATACCCCGCATTAATCTCGTACGTGTTCCAGAGCAAATCGCTGATGTAGATGCCGCCCGATACCTGGGAGCAGAGATCGTAGGTCGCGATGTCGAGGCTGCTCCACGAGCCGAACCGGTATCCGAATTCGTTTTGCGCGAATTGCCACACTACCCCCGAGCCGCTCAGCAGCCTGAACAGCCGCGACGACGCGTTGTTCAGCACGCCTCCCACGCTCAGGTAATGGCTCACAGGCGCCGACGCGTAGCCAAGCGTGGCGACTGCGACGCCGTTCGACGTGTCGACGAGCGACTCCGCATGACGGGCGTCGATATCCCATTTGTCGATGAACAGCGTGACAACCGTGCTGTTTGCCGCCTGCGATTCCCGCTCGAGGTTCATGTCATAGCCGCCGGTGACTCCACCGTTATGGCCGCTGTCGAGATACTTCGCCACGAGCGCGTCTTCGAAATCGAGATACGAGGAATACGCCGGCTCCGCAGCTGCCACCCCGCCTTTTGCAAGTATCATGCCGATGACGCGCACCGCGAAGCGTATGCGTTTCGCCGATGTGAGCTTTGGAAGATAGTAGACATCGACACCGGCATCTTGAAGGGCCTGGACCTGCGCTTCGGTGACGGTCGCCGAGTTTTCCGCCACGAAGACGAGGTCGGGCTTGGCCTCAGTTACGAGCTGGTCGAACGCCTCCTGGCCCAAATCGCCCGCCGATTCGCCATCGCCGTTCCACAGAGCGGGAACAGATGCCATTCCACGGTTTGCGAGCACCGATGAAGTCTGGTTCTTCGTCGCTTCATCGCACGCGACCAGCGACGAGCCCTCCGCCGTTCCCGACAGCATCGAAACGATCACCGCGTAGTTGCCAACCGCCGCCACCTCATCTACGCCTTCCGGTAGTTCAGGTTCCTGATCGACGTCGCTGGTATACACCATGCCCTGGCCAGTCGCCTCTCCTGGTTCCTCGCCGGGATCGCCCCCTCCGCCTTCGCCGCCACCAACTTCATCGTCTGCCCCTTCCCCTTCGTCTTTGTCGCCATTGCCCTTGCTGCTTTCCGCTTCTTGCTCCGAATGGGTGTCGGAATCTTCGCTGCCCTGATCGCTGGGTTCAGGCTGCGCCCCGTCCTCAGGCTGGTTCTCTTCAGTGGGATCGCTGTCCTGCGTCGTGTCGGATTCGACTTCGTTGCACGCTTGAACGGCAGCTTCACCCGCTTTGTCGACATTCTTGGCGTACACCGGCCTCGGCGCGAGAGCATCTGTGGTCGCCTTGCTCTCGTCAGAGGTGTAGTACGGTTTAACCGCCTCGGTTTGAGCTGCCGACGCCGAATCGTCGTCCTCGAGCCTTGGCATGTCATCAGTCGTCTCGGTAGCCGTTGGCGTGTTCACGAGCACAGGCGTTATATTCGGGTCGATCTGGCTCGTTTCGGCGTTATTGACGATAATTTCCGTGATTGTTTCGGAATACACGCAGCCGCCGAGCAGCAGCATCGACGCCAGCAGAAACGCCACTGCGAATCCGCGCATATAAGCCGTTCGTTGCGACATCAAACCCCCTCATCGATGATAACCTCCGCAGAGGCGCTCGGTTTCGAGCGCGCCTGCGGGGATTGTCAGGCGATTAGCTCTTAACGCCAGCATGTGCCTGCCCCGCATAGAGGGGCAGGCACACTTCTTCATGACCCGAAATCCATGGAATAACGCTTAAGGCCCGTTAGATGACTAGTTGACCGTCACCTTCTTGCCGCTGTTCGCCTTTGCGAAGTACTTGGCATAGGTTGAATACTTCGACCCCGGAACCTGAATCGTCTTGACCTTCGAACCCTTGAAGCAGTTCTTCACATTGGCCTTCTTCGTGATCTTCTTGCTCAGCACGAACACGGTGGTCGCCTTGGATTTCGCGAACGCCTTCGCATTGATCTTCGCAACCTTGGCGCCGAGGATCACTGTCTTGGCCGACGCCGGAATGTCGGAGGCTTTCACGGTGGCCTTGTTGATCGTCGCCGTCGTGTTCGCGGCCTTGGCGGCTTCGAGCTCCTTGGCAAGCGAAGTCACGTTTTCCTGCAAGGCCGTGATCTCGTTGTTCAGCTGCGAAACGGTGCCATCGAACGACCTGCTCTTCAGGCTCGCAAGGTCGTGCGTCCTCAGCTGCGGATAAGCGCTGTCGATGCTGCTATAGTTAGCGAGATAGTAGGCATTGCCCGCTGCGATGAACTTGTCGGCGTTTGCTTCCCAGTTCGCGCTGACCGTGCCGATTTCCTCGCCGCTGCTCAGGTGCATGCCGGACGTGACGCTCGTCACGACGTCGGCGATCTTGTCGTCCTTCACATGCCAAACGTACTTAGCCCAGTATGCGAACAGGTTGGCAAGGGACACGCCCTCGTCGGCGAAAATCTTAGGATACGTGAACGCGCTCGTGATCAGGGCGAGCATGCCATTCTCAGCGCCTTGCGCATAGAACGAGCCGAACATGGTCGTCGGATACACGTAGCAGAAACCGCAGTTCGACTTCGTCGTGCTGATCGCGTTCTTGAGCGCAGTCGTCCTGTCTTCAATCTCGCTCGCATCCTTGCTACGGCCGATTTGCGGAGCGTACACGGCGTACACGTTGCCGTCCTGGGCCTTCGCCAAGTAGCTGGCGATCTGGTTTCCCGAATAGCAGTCGCATACGAACACCGCATCGCAGGTCTTGGCGATCTGCTCGGGCGAATACCACGCAACATAAGCGCTTTCGGCATCCGCGTCATACACCTTCTGCTGCTCAGCACTTGCGCCGAGCACCTCGGCAATTCCGGTGGAAATCGGGGAGAGGTAATTGGTCACGCGACCACCATACGCGGCAGTGCCCGGGTCGGTCGGCGCATTGTACTTGCGGCACGCGTAATTGCCGGTCTGCGGATCGTAGCCAATGAGCACAGCCGTGACTGCCTTCTCCACGCTCTTGTCAGCAATCTTCGAGAGGGCGAAGTACTCGGGCGCCTGATATATGTCTTCCATCGTGCTCACCATGTCGGTCGTGCCCGTCGCGGAGTTTCCGCCGTAGCGCGTGCGCTTGGTGTACACGCCGTTCGAGAGGCTGGGCTGCACCACGTGGGCATCGACCGTCTCGGCTATCGCGTAGAAGTTGTCGATGATGTCGTAAGCGCTGCCTGACGTGGTGGAAGCGCTCGGAAGCGTCGTGTACACGGGCGTGTAATCCTTATGGCCGCCGGTGCGCTGGCGTTCCAGCTCGACCCATTCGCCCCAGGTGAGAACCGCATCGGAGCTGGCAACGGGAGAGTTCCACTGCGCAGTGCTCGATCCCGCCTGAATGATATCGGTCTCGTAATACACCTGACGCGGGAAGTTGGTGTACGTCGTGCCCCCGACGGTCACTGAAATCGTAGAGACGCCGGCATTGCCCTGGTCGGTTACCATCAAGTCGTCGGTGACATTGGTGGCTCCATTGGCCCAGCAGCAGTAATTCCAAATGTACTCGTCGGGCTGCACGTTAATCGAGGTGCCCATGATTGCGAGCGGTGCGCTCTTCGTCTGCAGCGAGCCGACATTGCCGGTCATGTAGGTCGTGTCGAGGCTCCCGATATCGGAACTCGACTGACCGTAGCTCGGAGAATGGCTGCCCGTGAAGATGCTCTGGGCACCCGAATACGCCGAGATGTAGTTGAGCCCCATGATCTCGTAGCCCGTTTGATACGCAGGAGCGATACGGTTCGTCGCCCCGCCGCTCATGTTGCCTTCGACGCCAACCGAGATGTACTTGTAGCCGTCATGCGTCAGGTTCGTGATCGCCTGATTAGCTCTTGGAAGAGCATACGTGACGCTCGTCATATCCTCCGCAAACGCTGCTGCTGGAGTCATGCACAGAGCGAGCGCCGCGGCAGTTGCGCAGCTCACCACTTTCTTGACTCCAGCCCATCTCTTTTTTCCGGGTTTTCCCATACGTCTTCCTTTCTCCTTGCTTCTCCCTTGTTGCTCGAGACAGTTTATTCTTGCTTTCGAATTATTTTTTGTCAAGTCATATTCAGCAGAGTAGCACCTGTTCAACGGTGGTTTTCAACCAACCGTGACGAACTGCGCTGTAACGTAGCAATTAGGCTTTATTGTTAGCTTTTTAAGTCATCGTTGACTTGATAATCTGTTTTCGTACCGAGCAGATAATCGACTCGCAGACCGTGAAAACGTCAGGACCGATCAGACAAGAGGGCGCCTGGTGACAGGCAAAGCACGTCGACCATTACGTGCCATTACGGAACACAACGCACGCCTTTCGAGTCCGGCCGCCTTATGCAGCCATGCAGGCGAACACGCGCCAAGACACTCCCGGACTGTGTATAAAAGGGTTCCACCTTGCCATCTTGAACAAAGCGAGGGGCTTTATCCGTTTCTCGACCTGGAAAGCTCCTTCGTCTACGCGCCTGCGGCGCTCCGCTCGGGATGACAGAGGGGCGACGGCCCACGGCGCTCCGCTCAGCGTGAGAAAGCCCATCGCCAGTCGTTGCATCTCGACATCATTTCCGGCATCCACTCCAACGCTCTCGGGCAGTTTACGATTCACAGCGGCCGTGAACGATACTCCCCACCTCGCCGCTCGGGATGCTTCCGTCAGTCAGCCAAGATGAGGGCGAGGGCATCGGCGGTGTTCATCGCCGCTACGGGCGCCCTCCTGGCCAATTCCGCATCGTTCGTGACAAGCAGGCGCGCGTCGAGGCGCATTGCGCACGCAACGACGAGGTTGTCTTCGTAATCGCCGTGAACATCGCGGTACTTAGAGGCAACCCAGGCGTCGCTCTGGTCGGAAGGGCCGATGGTGGCCATCTCCATTATGAAGTCGACGGCCGCCCACGCAGCCCTGCGCGCGGCAACCGCAGCCGCCTCGGGCGTTTGCCTGCCATCCGCCCGGTTTGCCGCCTTGAGCTGTTGCTGGAAAAGGAAGAACACGTCTTTGAGGGAGTTCGAGGGGATGACGAGCGGCAGGTCGCGCCGGCATGCCTCCATGATGAAGTTTTGCGCGGATTCATGATTGGCCCGCCGGCCGAGCAGGTAGTCGAGCCAGACGTTGGTGTCCACCACCATAATCGAGCGTTGCGTCATGAGAGGGTGCCCCTTTCGGCCATCTTCTCGAGGTGGGCCATCTCGCGCAGCTCGTCATCGGCAAGAGGCCGGTAGTCGATCACGCCCATTTCGGTCAGGGCGCGCTCGAAGATCAACGGGCCTTCCGCAGCCCTCTGCGCACGGGCTTCCGAATCGCCGCCAACACCGGACGACCCGTCTGACCCTTCGAGCATGTCGATGAGCTCGCGCAGCTTCCGCCGCCGATGCCCGTTCCTGCCAGCATAGCCCCAAAGCGCCCTAACGGCTCGCGTCGGCGTGCACCCAACCGCCTCGAGCGCACGATCGCCCGCGACTTTCACATCGGACTGAATGCGCGCGTTTATCTGAGCAGTGGCCATGCGCCTCCCTCCTACTACTTTGCGCATAATCGTATCAAATTGCTTTACGTAAAGCAAATATCGCGTTAATCCATGCGAAACACATACGCGACCGCCTCTTCATGCGAGTCGATGTCAACAATTTGGCGCGATAGCACGAGCCGTCCGCGAAACAGGCACCCTCCCCGGTAACCGCAAGCGTGCCGGCACCCCATAGTTCTGCGGCATAAGAATTGTTTTCGGTTGGGATTCCAGGGTGACGCGTATTAAGCGCCCTTTTGTCGCTTTGCGCGAAAGTCGAAGGGTCTCTACGGGTCGATGCCTTGGAAACCCTTCGACTTCGAAGCGCCACGCACTCCTCCGCTCAGGGTAATAAAACCACGCCCGCCCGACGCACGACGATGGCAAAAGGTGCGCCCTTCTCAGCGCGCGACGATCCACCGGCCGCTTCGCATTGCGCTCGTCCTCTGCACGAACCCGTCTTCCTTCAACGCCGCCACCAGGCGCTCGACATGGCGGGTGGACACGCCCAGAGCCGAGGCGATCCTCGACATGCTGGTCGTCGGGTCCGCCTCCATCTCGCGCATGATTCGTTCCCTCAGCGATGCGACGCCCGATTCGGAAATGCCGACGTCATTACCGACATCGACCCCGGCTCCACCGACCAGCCTGTCGTAACCGAGATGCAGATAGCGATTCTTCAACTCGTTGCGCTCACCTAAAAGCAGGTTCCTGAAAAACGCAACGAGAAACCGGGTATCCTCGGGCGTGCCATCTTGGATATTCGAATAGTTCGAAGCCAAAACCCGAGCGTTCGCGCAGCGCGGCCCCTTCTTTGAGGCGTCACAGAAGTTGCTCGTCATGCAAACGTTCGGCAATGCCGAGCTCTGGGCAGCCCCTCAATCGTACCTCGACATCTTCTACGCGCTGCGGAAAACCCGCTCGCCTGAAGCACTTCAAAGCGCACTCGCAGCGAGCCTTGAACGCATCAACCTGCGCTCAACCGACCACGCCGACATGCTCGTAGCCTACACCGCCGGCTGGAACGGCATCAAAGACGCGCTCATCGGCATCGCTGCCAAGAAAGTATCTGCCGATTACCTGCTCACGCGTGACGAAGAGCAGCAAAGCTTCAGACAGCTCGGCATCCCCACGCTCTCGCCCGAAGCTTTCTTTGAATTCCTGCACCGCGAACACGGCGTGACGTTCGACGCAATCGGCCTGTGAGTGCCGAGCCCAAAGGCGCACCTTCGGAATCCCGATCGTCCGCGCGCCACGATCAGCGGCGTTGCAAACGCCGGGCGTCGAGCTGGCGCCTACTGCTCGAAACGGGCGCGCGCGGCGGCCTCCGCGCTCGCAATCACGTCCTCGGCGACGCCGCGAGACCTCAGCTCATCGAGCACGGTGCCGAGTCCCTGCTCGAATCCCTGCTCGATGCCTTGCTCGATGCCTTGCTCGATTCCTTGCTCGATTCCTTGCTCGATGCCCCGTTCGATTCCTTGCTCGATTCCCAATTCAATCCCTTGCTCGCGGGCTTCGCGCTCGAGACGCGCTGCCCGGTCACGCATCAGTTCCAGCACTTCGCCGCCCATGGTCCTTCTCACTTTCCTCCGCAACGCGTCGTAGGATGCCAACATGTGGTCGCTCACCCGTATTATAAGCTCGGTGAGCTGCTCGTAAAGCAAGGGGTCGCCCGCAACGAGCGTCGCGTCTTCGAGCCGTGCGCGCAAGTCGGCGCATTCAGCCAAGAGCTGGGCGCTTTTGGCATCGTCAGCTTCTATCTGGGAGAGCGCCTTCTCATAGCGCATGAGGTAGAAGGGCAGTAGCAGGAGCAGGTTCTTCTCAAACAGCTCGTCGCTCGTGATGCGCTGCGCCTTCACCACTTTGGCCTCGTACGTGAACGAATCGCCCGTGGGAAGGTTCACCTTCACCTCGAGCGCGTCGGGAGTAGACGACGTGTGGCGCAGGTAGAGAACGCACGACTCGGGAAAATCCATCTCGTACGGTTCACCAGAACCGATGGCCCCCGCCAGGGCTATCGCGAAATCGTACTCTATCATGCGCACGGCCATGCTGCTATCTGGAGTGCTCTGGCATTCGACGTGGTAGATCTTGTCATGCAACCTGAACACGGTGTCGGCGATGATCGTTCCCTGCAGTTCTTCGTGCTCGGCGCTGAACTGCACGATGGGCTCATCGTATGAATAGTCGCGCCCGAACGCTTCGTTGACAAGCGGTATGAGCAGCTTCGGCGCCCTATGCGCAATAGTCTTGAATACGGAATCGAATACGGTGTTGTCGGCCATGAGGACCCCTTTCCTTCGTGCATGGCGGCTTTAAGGACGCGCTTCGCCCAGCCAGCATGCGGCTTACCACAATCGATATTCAGTTGGATCGGGATGTCCCTCGGCTTGATTGGACTGGCTCGCCCGAATTGCCGGGTTAGGCGCACTGCCGCAATCTCAGCAATCCGCCGGGCCGATTGGCTCAGCACGATTATAACGCAACTTGCAGGACGGATGCGCCACGGATAGCCACTTCCCGTCAGACACGCTCTATCACAGCCAGCGGGGTGTGACACTTCCCGTCAGACACAATCTGTCACTTTCGCAGTATGACTTCCTGTGCCGCGAGCCTCCCCGCGAAAGTGACAGATCGTGTCTGACGGGAAGTGTCACACGACGGCGATGAAGCCGTACGTCCTAAGAGAGCGATGACTCACCCCGCTTGCCAAGCCGTTGGCGAAGGTGTTCTTTCATCGCAACCATGGATGCCACAAACGCAAGGCCGCGGTTCTGGAAACCGCCCGTTTACGCAACGCCCTGGGCCTCGCGTTCGTCGTAGTAGGGCACGGCGATACCTGACAGGATCGACTCGATCACCTGGCGCTCGGTGCGGCCGGCTACCTTCGCTTCGTGCGCGAGCGATATGCGGTGGCACAGCACGTGCGGCGCAAGCGCCTTCACGTCATCGGGGATGACGTAGGCACGCCCTTGAAGCAGCGCGTAGGCGCGCGCGAGCGCGAGCAAGGCGATGCCGCCGCGCGGCGAGCTCCCCACCTGAACCTCGGGATTGTCGCGCGTAACGGTGATCACCTCGACGATGTAGCGGAGAACGATGCGCGACGCGTACACGCGCGCGGCGCATTCGCGCAAGGCGAGCACGTCTCGGGAACTCACGGCCGGCCGCAGCTTCTTTTTCGCCTTATCGCCAAGTTCGAGGACGCGCACTTCCTGCTCGAAACCGGGGTAGCCCATCGACAGCTTCACGAGGAAGCGGTCGACCTGGGCCTCGGGCAAGGGATAGGTGCCGAACTGCTCGATGGGGTTCTGCGTGGCGAGCACCATGAACGGTTCGGGCAGCCGGTAGGTCTTGCCGTCCACCGTGACCTGGCGCTCTTCCATGGCCTCGAGCAGGGCCGACTGGGTCTTAGCGCTCGCGCGGTTGATCTCGTCGGCGAGCACGAGGTTGCTCATGACGCCGCCCGGGCGGAACTCGAAATCGTTGGTCTTCTGGTTGTAGATCGAGAAGCCGGAAACATCGGAAGGCATAATGTCGGGCGTGAACTGGATGCGCGAGAAGTCGCACGCGATCGAGCGGGCGAGCGCGGAGACGAGCGTGGTCTTGCCCGTGCCGGGGAGATCCTCGAGCAGCACATGCCCGCGCGCGATGAGCGCGAGCACCACGAGCGAGACCGGCTCGCGCTTGCCGATGACGACCGTCTCCACGTTGGCGATGATGCGCTCGAGACCCGCCTTGGCGGCGGCGACCTCGTCGGGACGCGGCTTGTTGGCGACCTGCGCGAGATCGACAGCCCTTGCTTCGTCGGTGAGCCCTTCGGGTTGGGCTTGCGAAACGGCAACGGATTCGGACTGGAGCTGCTGTTGGGGCTGGGGTTGCGGAC
>JAFUBE010000367.1 GCA_017460365.1 Eggerthellaceae bacterium | reverse complement strand
GCTGCTCGGCCTCCCTCTGCGCGGGCGTGTAGAAGTCTTCGACGTATGGGTGAGCACGAGCGACCGAGGCGTGGCCCACCCCCGCCGGGAGGATGAAGGCGAGCCCGGCGGCCACGAACACGATAATGGTGGCCGGCGAGACCGCCTCCGCGAACCTCTCTTCCAGAAGCGCATCCGCCACAAGGGCGATAGCGATTCCTACTATGATGAACGCCACGCCCGTGGCTATTCCGAACGCGAATTTCCTCATGTGCGCATCGTAGCCGCACACGTCCTCTGCCGGCGCGCCCTCGGGCATGACCTCGGCGGGGCTCACCGGACGCTCGGACAGGTCGCCCGACACCAGCTCGTCGAGCGTGCAGCCGAACAGGTCGGCCATCCTCACCAGCTTGTCGACCTCGGGCGTGGACTGGCCCGCCTCCCACTTCGCAACCGACTGGCGCGAGACCCCGAGCAGCATGGCGAGCTGCTCCTGGGTCATGTTGCGCTGCTGCCTTAAACACAGCAGGTTGTCCCTGAACTTCAACTTGATCTCCTTCACGGCCGGATATTCTACCTTGCTGCGCTGCGCATGCCGAATGGTGCGGTTGCGCGGCGCCGGATGCCACCAACCACGCTTGGCAAAATGCCCGATTGGGCGCAACCGACGGTTGCAATGCCTGGTCAGAAGCTGAATTGCGATTCGACGTTTGACTTTGTGACGAGACGGGACAATAGCCCGCATCGGTATCGGTGCGGGCATTTACTCATTCTGCCCGCCTGGATGAAAGGACGATCCATGGACGGTGAGCAGAATGGCACGCAAGCGCAGCAGGTCGAAGGGCAGCAGCAAGAGGCGCAGCAACAGGCGCACGAGCAGCAAGAAGCGCAAGCAGCGCAAGGCAAGCACGCCAAGGGTGCGGAAGCTGACGCCGGAGCATCAAGCGGCGCTGGCGCGGAAGCGTATCAAGCGCAGCTGGCTGAGCGGGATTCCCGGATCGCGGAGCTGGAGGCGCAAATCGCAGACGCCGCCAAGAACGCTGAGGCGGCAGAGGGCCTACGTGCGGAGATTGCCGCGCTGAAGCAGCAGGGCGAGGACGAGCGGGTCGAGTTCGGCTTGCTGCTCGCCGGGTGCCGCAACGTGAAGGCGGCGCGTGCCGTGCTCGAAGACCACGGCGGGGATGTGGACGCGCTGAAGGCCGCAGAGCCCTGGATGTTCGCGGACGCTCCCCAGAAGCAGACCGGAAAGACCGGCCTTCCGAACGCGGGGACCGCAACCGACGAGGGAAAGCAACTCAAGCGCTGGGAGAAGATCGCCGGCCTTGCCGACGACGAATAGGAAAGCGAGGGCCGAGACATGGCGAATAGCATCGCATACGTGAAGAACTACACATCCATCCTGGACCGCGTTTACCAGCGGGCGAGCGTGTCGGGCTGCCTGACCTCCGGGCGCCGTATGGTGCAGGCCGGGCGCAACGCCAAGGAGATCATGGTGCCGAAGATAGAGGTAACGGGCCTCGGGGACTACACGCGCAACGTCGGTTACAAGACGGGCAGCATCACCTACGAGTTCGAGACGAAGACCTTCAACTACGATCGCGGCATCAAGCTGCTTGCCGACGTCATGGACGTGGAGGAAGCCGGGGTCTTGGACTGCTTCGTGGAGGCGGGTTCCGAGCTCCAGCGCACCCAGGTCGCCCCGGAGGCCGACGCCTTCACCTTCGCGCAGATCGCGGGGCACGCGGGCGTGACGACCGAGGACGCGGACCTGTCCGAGGCGGAGGCGGTCGACGTGCTGGCGAAGCTGCGCGAGGTCACGAGCGCCATGGACGAGGCGCAGGTGACGACCGGGAGCCGCTACCTGTTCATCACGCCGACGCTGAAGGGCGTCCTCGATGACTACAGCTATGCGAACCCGACCATGAGCAACCGCGTGCTGGAGCGGTTCGCGCGGGTTGTCGAGGTGCCGCAGGTGCGCTTCTACACGAAGATCGACCTGAACTCGGGCGCTTCCAACAAGTTCGGCTACGCCAAGGCGTCCGCGGGCAAGGCAATCAACTTCATGGTGGTGGAGAAGAGCGCCGTGGTCAAATTCGACAAGCACGTGACATCGCGCGTGTTCTCGCCTGACGAGTTGGAAGACCTGGATTCCTACATGATGAAGTACCGCAAGTACGGCATCGTGGAGCTGCTGGACAACAAGCTGGACGGCGTGTACGTGTCGGCGGCACCGGGCGCTTAGCCATGGCGGTCAGCTACGCATACTATTCCGGGACGTATGGGGGCGGCCTTCCCGAGGCCGCCTTCTCTTCGTGCGTCGGCATGGCCGAATCGCACGTGAAGTGGCTGTGCGCTGTCAAGGGCGCGTGTGCGAGCTCCACGGCCTACAAGCGGGCGGTCTGCGCGGCTTGCGAGGCGTTCGCGGAGTTCGGAAGCGGCGAGGTCGGCGGGTACACCATCGGGTCGTTCACCGTGCGGAACTACGAGAACAAGGGCACCACGGGCGAAGAGCTCGCCACCCAGGCCGCCTTGCGCGAGCTCGGGCTTTCCGGGATGGCGTTCTGCGGGGTGCGCTGATGCGGATGTTCAGGCCGATACCCCGCGCGGCGCTTCCCGACGTGATGACCGTGCGGCTCGCGGCGGCTGACGGCGGCTTCGGCGAGCCCGTGGTCGTGGCGGGCGTGCGGTTCGATGAAGCCCAGCGCGAATCTGGCGACGAGCACCGGAGCGCGGACAACGGCTCCGGCGTCGTGTTCGTAGACGCGGTAAATACCGCTGGCGCGTTCGAGGTTCCCGTGGGGGCGCGCGTCTCGGTGCGCGGGCGCTCCTACATCGTGAAGGAGTGTCACCGGTGCGAGGACCTGTTCGGGCGCTGCCACCATTGGGAATTGAAGGTCGGGTGAGTTGCGTGCGGATTGCGAGTTTGGTGTCGAAATGCCTGGTGGACGGCGACTTCTCAAACTACTTCTCAACAATTCCGTCTGCCTTGGACTGCCCGGAGCCGATCGTTTTGCGCGAGGGCGGGTTCGTTCGGGAGAGCCGCATCGAGGGCGAGGAACGCGGGACGGTGCCGGTCGACGTGCTTGTCGTGCGCGAGGTCGCCGCAGACGCCGAGGCCGTGGCGATCGCTTGCGAGCAGTGGGTTCGCTCTTATGGCTGGGAGCGGCATTCCGAATGCTGGCCGTGGCGGGTCGTGGGCGTCGATACGTCCGCGCCATTGTTCGACGTGCGGGATTCTTCCGGGCGGTACGTCTGGAAGTTCACGGCGACGGTTACGGTGGTGAGGGCTGTTGGCTGACAAGGGCTACAAGCAGGTTAGGGACGCCAAGCGCGTCGGGGCGGACATCCGGCGCACGCGGGCCGTCGGCGACTACGACAAGACCGCCAAGGAAGCGCAACGCAGGGCGGCGGCTTACGGAAGGGCGCGGGGGAACGCATGAGGTCGATAATCTACGCGGGGCACGACTTCTCGGAGCTGTGTTCCGCCGAGGTCGTGGCGAGGTCGGCAAACCCCATAATCGCCGAGGCTCTGCAGGTGCCCGGTCGCGCCGGTGCGATGCTCGTCACCGGCTACCTGCCGCCGGTGGACGTTACGGTGCGGCTGTTCCTGGACGCCGGTTTCTCGGCTGACGTGGTGCGGCTGGCCGAATTGCGGCACACGCTTTCCTTCTGGCTGTGCGCACCCGGCGGCGGCGAGCTAGTGTTGCCGGACGAGCCGGAGCATACGTACCGCGATGCCTTGCTGGTTTCCGCTGGTGCCTGGTCGAAGCTGTTCAGCGACGGGCAGTGCGAGATCACGTTCACCCTGTTCGACCCCATCGCCTACGGACGCGAGCGGATCGAGCGGCTTTCCCGCTTCGACGTGGGCGGGACGTGGCCGGTGCTGCCGGAGTTCCGGCTTGTAGCGGCCGCCGGTTCGAGCCTTCGCGTGGGGCATGCGGCGACCGGGCGGTTCGTCACGGTCGATTACGAGTTCGCGGGCGGCGAGGCGGTGGTGATCGACTGCGCCACCGAGCGCGTTTTCATCAACGACGCCGACGCCCGCGATTGCGTGGCGCTGGGGAGCGACTTCTTCAGCCTCGACCCCGGCGACCGCATCGTGTCGGTCTACGGAGCAACCTACTTCGAGACGCGGTTCACGGAGAGGTGGGCTTAGATGGCTGGTGCGGTTCCTACCATTTTCCGATTCGATCGTTGGGACACCCGCATCGGCTCGTTGCCTGTCGCGGGCGAGTTCGTCCACACAGAAGAGCTCAACGGCGAGGACACGATCGAGTTTACGAGCTGGGAGACGCCCGACAAGGGCGACCGGCTGCTTTGGCTTGACGGCGATGTTTGGAGAGAACACGTCGTTGTGAGGACCGAAGAGCCGATGGCGGGCGTGTGCAACGTGTACGCCGAATCTTCCTTGTGCGAGATGCTTGACGACTTCATAGAGGACTCGCAGCTCGTGAACAGAACGGCGCTACAGGCTTTGACGGCGGCGCTGGCTCCCACGCGCTGGCTCATAGAGCACTGCGATCCGCTGGGAACTGCCGGTTGCTTGATCTACCACCAGAACGCGCTTTGGGCGCTTCGGCGGGTGGCTGAAGTGTGGAAGGGCGAGATAACGCCGGTCATCGCCGTATCAGGCGGGCGCGTGGCCTACCGGGCCGTGCGGCTGGACGCGCAGCGGGGCTCCTGGCGTGGCTTGCGCTTCACCTACGGGAAGAACATGGCCGGTTGCGTGCGGACGGTTCTCGAACAGGACGTTTACACGGCGCTCTACGGCTTCGGGGCCGGGTTGCCCTACACCGACGACGAGGGGAACTACGTTCCCGGCTATCGTCGCAAGCTCACCTTCGGCGACATCAACGGCGGGAAGAACTACGTCGCGGACGAAAACGCGAAGATGCGGTGGGGGCGGTGGAACGCGGAGCGCACCGAGCGCGTACACGCATTTGGTCAAGTTACTTTCTCGGACGTTACCGAGCCTGAAAGGCTTCTCGCTCTCACCCGCCGTGCGCTGGCCGAGGCGGTGAAGCCGAAGGTTTCCTACGAAGTGGACGTTGCGGCCCTCGACGGCGGGGATGCCGAGCTGGGCGACACGGTTGCCGTAATCGACACGAGCCGCGACCCCGAATGGCGCTTGACGGCGCGGGTCGTGCGGCGGGTGCGCACCTTCGGGGATTCCGTTCTCGCACGCGTGACCATCGGGACGGTGCAGCCGGTAGATTACGCCTCCGTGAGCACGCTGGCCGCCGACGTGGCCGCGCTGCAGGACGACGTTACCGGCATCGACGGAAACCTAACCACGGCGGCCTCGGTGCAGGTGGTCGAATCCACCGTGACCGAGGCCATAGACGACCTGGACGAGCTTTCGGAGCTTGACTTCTGAGGGGGCCTTGAGGGTGGGGCTCACTCCTTTGTCAGGACCTTCTTGTGCCAGCCGCGCTCCCCGCACTCCGGGCACGTCATCTTCCTGGTCCTCCAGATGTGCCTAGCCCAGAACACGCTCATGTAGGACGGGACGTAGCGATGGCCGCAGTTGGGGCACTCGTAGTATCCGGCGGTCTGCTCGATCTTGACGGCGTTGCCGATGCCGACCGCGAACATCACGCTTCCGACCACGATGAGCAGCACGCGCAGCCAGGACGGCATCTCCACGAACGACGCCACGAACACCAACGTGAGGAACGATGCGGTGGCGGTGTAGCCGATGACCACCTCCAGCCTCAGCATCTGCCTGTCCTTCTCCTCCTTCTGCTGCGTAAGGTCCAGCAGGTTTTCTTCGAGCCTCTTGCTGTAGGTCTCTTCCATGATCCTCTCGCCCGACAGGAGCTCGTTGACGTTGATTCCCAGAAGGCCGCAAAGTTCCAGCATGATGCCGGAGTCTGGCATGGATCTGCCCGTCTCCCACTTGGACACCGCACGGTCGCTGATGCCCAGCCTCTCGGCGAGGGCAGCTTGGGTCATGCCCTGTTCCTTCCTGCAAGACGCGATGAACCTGCCGATCTTCGCTTGATTCATGTCGGGCGCCTCCTTTCACGGCCCACCGTACCCTCGTTTGGCCGGAAACGCCACGAACCGCCGGTTGATATGGCCGAACTCTACCACTGGTTGAGCCGAGAAAGGACGGCTTCGCTGCTCGCGGCAGACGGGATTCTTGCACCGCACGTCATTGTAACCCCGGAGGATTGCGGGCTTGTGACGAGTGTCTACCATCTTCGGCGTTAACGGAACTAGATGAAAGCGCGGCTCGCATGCTAGATGACTTCGGACTGCATCAACTCATATGGAACCTGGCCGACCAGGTTGTTTCTGACATACTCGTGGCTTCACCCATGGACGCGCGGGGGCGAGGGATCGCGCTGGACGTGCGCGAGAACGGCGTTGTCGCCGATTTGGGCGGGGCGACGGCCTACCTGGTGTGGACGCACCGGGGAACGGGCAAGCGCGGGGCTACGGCTTTCGAGGCGGTTGACGCTTCGGCGGGCAAGTTCTCGGTCTACTACCCGGCCGCGATGTGTACGGCTGGCGGGATCGTGGATGCCTCTGTCATGCTCTCGCTGGGTGACGGACGGTACCTTTCCACCCGCGACTTCAACATACGGGTCGAGCGCGTGCTTGTTGACGGCTTGGAGCCGGAAGACGGGTTCACCCTCTTTGTGCAAGCTATAGCCGCTTACGAGAACGCTGGCGACATATCCACCGATGCCGCCACGGCGGCCAACGCCGCAGCCGATGCTGCCAACGCGGCTGCTGGGAATGCCGCGCAAGCCATAGCCGACTTGCGTGCCGCCGCCGCTGCCGGGGATTTCGACGGCGCGGACGGGTTCTCGCCCGTTGCCGTCGTGACGCAGAACGCAACAGGCGGCGCCACCATCACGATCACGGATAAGAACGGCACGACATCTGCCGACATTTCCAAAGGTGCGCAAGGCGAGAAGGGCGACAAGGGAGATACCGGCGAGCAAGGCCCAAAAGGCGATACGGGCGACACCGGGCCGCAGGGCATCCAAGGTGAAACCGGGCCGCAAGGCGAGAAGGGCGACACCGGTGCGACCGGTGCTCAAGGCCCGAAGGGCGAAACCGGCGACACGGGGTCACTGGGTCCGAAAGGCGATACTGGGGAAACCGGCGCGACCGGTGCGCAGGGGCCGCAAGGCGAGACTGGCCCGAAGGGCGACACTGGCGCTACCGGCCCGCAGGGCGAGCGCGGCGAGAAGGGCGAGACCGGCGAGCGTGGCCCGCAGGGCGTCCAGGGCGAGACCGGGCCCGCCGGTGCGAAGGGCGACAAGGGCGACGACGGGGTTTCATGCACGCACGCTTGGAACGGCACGGT
>JAFUBE010000366.1 GCA_017460365.1 Eggerthellaceae bacterium | reverse complement strand
AAAATGACAGATCGTGTCTGCCGTGAAGTGTCACACGATGGTGACGAAGGCGCGCTTGCCAAGGCGGGTGTTTTGCGCGAAGGGGGGGGGCGGATTGAACGGCCAAAAAGGGCGAGCGAAAATGGGCTGCAAATCGGTCGCGGCTCTGGTGGCGGTCGTACTGCTGGCGTTGTCGGCGGGTCTTCTTGCATCGTGCGGTCCTCAAGACAAAGGCATCACGTCCCTCGATCAGCTTAACCAGCCGGGCGTCAAGATAGGGGTCGCAACGGACTCGACGGAGTCCGAGCTCGTGAAAGAGCACTTCCCGAACGCCGAGGTCGTGTACGCCAAAGACCTCATGTCGTCGTTCGAATCCATCGCCCAGGGCAAGATAGACGCGTTCGTCGGCAACAAGCTGAACATGGAGCTGGCCCTGCATAACGGGCTGAAGAGGGTCCGCCTCCTCGACGGCTCGATCGGCCAGGGCAACGTTGCCGCAGCAGCCATATCGCCGCGCACGCAGATTCCCGACCTGAAAGGCAAGATAAACGAGTTCCTCAAACAGATACGGGAGAACGGGACCCTCGATGACATGCGCACGCGCTGGATGGAGAAGCGCGACATGACCATGCCGGACATCCCGGAAGCCAAAGATCCGCAGTATCACCTCGCCGTGGGAACCACGGGCGTGAGCGAGCCGTTCACGTGCTATGCGAACGGCGAGCTCGTCGGTTACGACGTGGAGATAGCCAAGCGGTTCGCATCATGGCTCGGGGCGAGCATCGAGTTCAAGATATACGATTATGAGGGCATCGTGCCGTCTGCCCTAGGCGGCGATGTAGACTGCATATTCGCAAATCTCTACGTTACTTCCGAGCGGCAGCAGACGATTGAGTTCTCGGACCCGACATTCGTCGTTGAGGTCGGCGCCATGGTCAGGGACACCAACGCTGGAGTCGGCGCAGCGGGTTTCATCGACTCGTTGGCGGAGAGCTTCGACAAGACTTTCATACGCGAGGATCGGTGGAAGCTGTTCGCCGAGGGCATAGGGACTACGCTGCTCATAACCGTGCTCTCGATACTCTTCGGCACGGCACTCGGGTTCGGCGCGTTCATGGCCTGCCGAAAGGGCAACCGCGCCGCCAATGCGATCGCGCGGTTCTGCATATGGCTCATAGAGGGTATGCCGGTAGTGGTGCTGCTGATGATCCTGTACTATATCGTCTTCAGCGAGACCGCTTTGTCGGGTGTGGCGGTATCGGTGATAGCGTTCACGCTCATATTTGCGGCATCGGTGTTCAACATGCTGAAGGCGGGGGTTGCCGCCGTGGGCGCGGGCCAGATGGAGGCCGCGTATTCGCTCGGGTACACTGACAGGAAGGCGTTCTTCAACATCGTGCTTCCCCAAGCGCTCCGTCATGTCATGCCGTCGTACAAAGGCTCGATCAAATCGCTGATAAAAGCTACGGCCGTCGTCGGCTATGTGGCCGTGCAGGACCTGACGAAGATGGGCGACATCGTGCGCAGCCGCACGTACGAGGCGTTCTTCCCGCTCATAGCCATCGCCGTTATCTACTTCGTCCTCGCCGCCATCCTGATCTGGATAGTGAACAAGATAGAGCTGAGAGCTATTCCAGGACGAAAGCCCGACGAAAGCAATGGGGAAGGGGTGCAGGCGCAATGATCGAGCTGGTTCATCTTGAAAAGCGGTATGGAAACGCCGTGCCCCTCACCGACGTGAACGCCGTCATAAACGACGGCGACGTCATCTCGATCATCGGGCCTTCGGGCACGGGCAAATCGACCCTGATACGGTGCATCGACATGCTCGAGCGTCCCACGTCGGGCGAGATTATCCTCGACGGCGAGAACATATGCGCCCGCGGGTACGACGTGACGAAGGCGCGGCGCAAGATGGGCATGGTGTTCCAGTCGTTCAACCTGTTCGGCCACCTTAACGTGATCGAGAACATCATGCAGGCCCAGATAGACATCCTGGGGCGATCGAAGAGCGAAGCCTACGAGACGGGCGTGGAGCTTTTGCGGCGCGTGGGGCTCGTGAACAAGCAGGATAATTACCCTGATGAGCTCTCAGGTGGTCAGAAGCAGCGCGTCGCCATCGCGCGGACGCTCGCGATGGACCCTGAAGTCATACTGTTCGACGAGCCCACGAGCGCGCTTGACCCCACGATGGTGGGCGAGGTGCAGTCCGTGATCCGCAATCTCACCGATACCGACAAGACCATGCTCATCGTGACGCACGAGCTGAACTTCGCGCGAGCCGTGTGCAGCCGCGTGTTCTACATGGACCAAGGCGGGATATATGAGGACGGAACTCCCGACCAGATATTCGGCAATCCCCAGAGGGACCGGACGCGGCGGTTCATACGACAGCTTCGGGTGCTCGAGCTTAAGGTCGACGGGCCAGACTTCGATTTCATGGGCGCGGGGACCGAAATCGACGGTTACTGCCTGCACAACAACGTCTCGTCTCGTGCGAAGTACGGCATCAAGTTGGCCTTCGAAGAGCTGGCCTGCAATATCTTGAAACCGGTTCTCGCTTGCACCCCCGTGCTGATCACGGTGGAACATTCCGAAAAGCACGACAGCACGGAGGTCACTGCGACATACGGCGGCGAGAGATTCGACCCGGCGCAGAGCGAAGACGACTTTTCCTACAGTGTGCTCCAGAGCGTGGTCGGGGGCCTTTCGTACCACTACGATGCAGAGGCAGAGCAGTCGAACGCGATCAGAATCCTGATCTAGCCCGATGCTCTTTCATCCCTGCCCCGAACGCAGTGTGACACTTCCCGTCAGACACGATCTGTCATTTTT
>JAFUBE010000365.1 GCA_017460365.1 Eggerthellaceae bacterium | reverse complement strand
GCCTAAAGGCATGCCTTCGGAATCCTGAGGCCCGCCGCGCCGCAAGGCGCGGGTTCCTTTGTAGCGGCGAAGCCGCGTCACACTTTTCCGACGGAGCAGCTAATCGAGCGGGAATTCCTCGACGAAATCCATGAGCTTCTGCGGGCTGTGGATGTCGAGCTTGCGGTAGATGTTGTAGATGTGGCTCTTCACGGTGTGCGGGGAGATCGTGAGGGCTTCCTGGATGTAGGCGGCGTTGCGGCCTTTTGCGAGGTAGCCCAAGATCTCGGTCTCGCGCGGGGACAGCTGGAAGAGCTTTGCGACCGCAGCGCAGCGTTTTTCGAAGAGCTCCTTTTCCGACACGTCGACCGACACGACCGTCGTCTGCACCTTCACGCTTTCAGGCGATGAGCCGTCGACCAGGTGATGCTCCTTCGCCGGGAAGAACACCATGATGGTGGCGACGAGCAACACGGCCACGACGAGGCGCACGTACATGAACGCGTCGGAATGCGCGCCGTACGACGCCGTGATGATGGCCGCGAGCGCCCACCCGACTGCAAAGCCGAGCGCCGGCACCATGAGGCGGATCGGCGCTTGGCGGAACAGGGGCGCCTCCCACGCGATCACGCATTTTCGCACGATGTAGCCGTAGTTGATCGCCATGAACATCGCCCATGCGGCCGTGACGACGCATGACAGGACGAGCTGCCAGGTCTTGTCCACGAACGGCACCAGCACGCAGGCGATGACCGTGACGACCACGAGCGCCCGCTGGTAGGTCGTGATCGAGGCCTGACGGTCCGCGATGGATATGATGGCGACCGCCAGCGACCCCACGAGCGTGGAGATGAGCCCGAGCAGCACCGAGTCGGAGCCGCTGTTGAACAGGTACACGAACGTCATGCCGAACACGACGCCGAACATGAAGAACGACGGCTCGATCTCCTTGGTGAACCGCCAGGTGTTGGCGATCGACTCGAGCGGGGCGCGCTCGTCGTTGCGGGGTGCGTTCGCCGTGGCGTACGAGAGCATCGCCATGCTCGCCAGTATGAACACGATGCTGAACGCGGGTTGCACGAAATGCGGCGAGAACGACACGAGCGTGAAGAGCAGCCCGCCGAGGAACAGCGACAACCCGGTGACCCTGCTGTACCGGGTCGTCTCGAGGCGCGAGCACACGTCGAGCCACGACAGCTTGATGGCCGCCGCCGACAAGCCTATGAGGAAATTCGCCACGCACACGATGGCAAGCGGAATGACCGCGCCTTGGTACATGACGAGCGCGATGATGGGCAATATGATGGCGCAAAGCGATTCGGCGACGCGCATCGGGCGCGAGAACACGTTGAACTTGGGGTTCTTCGCGAGCAGGTGCAAGACGATGTACCCGACCGGCACGGCGGCGAACACGAAGAACTGCGAGAGGTCGCGCGTCGAAACCGGGAGGTCGGGCGGGAATTCGCAGAACAGCCAATAGAAGACGATGAACATCCATCCGAAGAACAGCGCGAAGCCGCCCATCGTGAGCATTTCCATCGAAGTAAGATTCAACGAGGATTCAGTAGCCTCGTTATCCACGGTCTCCCCCCCTCCCCTTGCTCGAGAACCGCCTCATTGTCGCTTGGGTTACCAAACAGCGCTATTGTAGATTAAAACGGAACCGAATTGAGGGGTTGACTTTTTATCATCACGATTGCCCTGGTGGCTTGATGCCGAACTTCTCGAGGTTCGCCGTGAGAGAGTTCAGGCCGAGGTCGTTGCATGCTTGGGCGGTTCCCGGCGAGGCGCCGGTTTCCTCGTCGGCGGCAGAGTCGTCGCCAGCTGATTCGATGTCGGGATCGTCGACGGGGTCTTGCGCGTGGGTGGTTTTGTCAGGGACGGGGGTGTTCATGGGGAGTTCCTTGGCATTATGGGTATCCGGGTTGTAACAGCAGGCGACACGAGTGCCGCCCCACGATGTACGATCAACTATACATCTCATCAAAAAGGGCCGCCACGCATCATTATGCGGGCGACCCTTTTTGCGTTACAGGTTACGAAACGCTATTCAGGCTTGCCGCCGCCTTGGGCGGGGGCGCCGCCTTCGGCGATTTCGCCCTTGGGTTTTGACGGCTTCATGAGGAAGCCGAAGATGATGCCCACGATGCCGACCGGCACGAAGAAGTACATCATGATGTCGCTGTACGACATGCCCATCGCAGTGCCAGCGCTGAACGCGTACGATGTCGGAATCTGGCCGAGGTACTGACCGCAGGTGAGGAACGACAGACCGAACGCAACGGCAGTCGCGCCGCCCTTGAACACGTAGGTCGGAACCATCGGTCGGCAGCAACCGTTCAGGAACATGTTGCCGATGCAGAAGAAGAGCGCGTACAGTGCGAAGATCGGCGTGTTCGCGCGGAACGACAGCACCATGCAGATCGTCAGCGAGATGATGCCGAGCAGCGGCGCGATCCACTTCTTGTCGCGCGAGAGCTTGTCCATGATCCAGCCGCCGATGGGGCCAAGAATGCCGCAGGCGCAGAGCAGGCCGCCGACGAGACCGGCCGGGCCGGCTTCCCAACCCATGCCGCCGGAAGCGACGTCCATCGCCAGCCACGTCTTCAGGTACTGCGAGAACGCGTAGTTCATGTAGTTGAAGATCGCAAACAGGATGATGAGCGACCAGAGCTGGCGGCTCTTGAAGAACTGAAGCACGTCGCGCAGGCGCTTGCGCTCCGGCGAGACCTCGGAGACCTCGTCACCGCGCGGCTCGCGGAACACGAAGAAGAAGACGAGGCCGGCGACGAGCATGCAGCCGAACCAGATCCACTGCAGCGTGGCGATGTTGCCGCCCGCGAGGTCGAGCACGTTTCCGCCCCACATGTTGACCGTGAATATGCCGATCGGAGCCCACGTCGACCAGATGGCCATGGCGCGGCCGCGGGTCGCACCCGGGAACCAGATGGACACGCACGTCGGTCCAGCGACGATCGTGCAAGCGAGCGCGAGGCCGAAGATGAAGCGGCCGACCATGTAACCCATCCAGCTCGTCGTGCAGCAAACGGCGCAGATAGCCGTGGCGACAAGCGCGATGCACACGCCGATGACCGAAGCCCACTTCGGGCCGACCTTCTGCACGAGGAACGTGGTCGGGAACGCCATGATGATCGCGCCGATGGGCACCAAGCCCATCGTCTGCCCCATGACGGTGCCGATCGCACGGCCGAGGTTCTGGCCGAACCACTGGCCGAGCGCCTGGTCGCCCGCCGCTTTCAGCTCGCCCATGTTAAAGCCGACCATGCTCGCGATGTCGGGGTTGTTTATCAGGAACCATTTCGTGCCGGTACCGGCGGTCACGCCCGGCATCCATTGCCACGCCCACACGAGCGTGACGGCGATGAACAGCGAAGCGAACAGACACGGCCATGCATACGCCGGAGTCTTGTGGGCTGCGCCCTCGTTTGGGTTAGCCATTCTCTTTCCCCTTTTCTTGGCTAATTCGGCAAGGAGACCTTCACCTTGCCAAGCTGGAAAGGCGCTGCGCGTCGCTTCCTCCTACGGGCCAATAAACGCCGCGCAATACCTTCCCGACGCTGCGGGTGACTTCCCCGCCGCGCATGGCGTGACGCTTCCCGTCAGACGCGAAGCGTCACGCCCGGTTGAGCGATACAGCTTGAAGATGCGCTCGGCGTTGCCGCCGAGGATGAGGTCGCGCTCTTCTTCGGTGATGTCGAGGGAGTTGATCGTCTCGACCGAGCGGGCCATCCACTCGTAGAAGACCGGGAACGAAGAGCCCATGAGGATGTGGTCGGCGCCGCACACCTTCACGGCGCACTCGAGCTGCTCTTTGCCCCAGCTCATCGGATGGGTGGCGTCGAAGTAGATGTTGTTGGCCATGTAGCGGTCGTAGTCGTCCTTGGAGATGCCGGAAGGCAGGCGGTCCATGGCTTCCTTCTTCTTGGTCGACTTGTGCGGAGCCAAGATGTTGGCCAGGCCGAACCAGTTGCCGCCGAACATGGTGTGGACGAACTTCAGGTTCGGGAACTCGTCGAACATGCCCGAGTAGATCTCGCGGCCGACAGCGGTCGCCTGGACGGTGATGCGGCCGAGCTCGCGGCGCAGAATGGTGAAGTCCTCGAAGTTCTTGAAGGAGTTCTGGCCGGGGGTGTGGTGCACGACCGCCGGCAGCTCCATCTCGTTGAGGACCTTCATCATGGGCTTGAATAGCTCGTCATCGAGGAACTTGTTGCCATAAGAGCATGCGAACTGCACGCCGATCATGCCGAGCTCTTCGACGCAGCGCTTCAGCTCGGCGATGTCCTCGGGGCGGCCGTAAGGCGGCACGACGGCGTTCGCCACGAGACGGCCTTCGGACTGGCGGCACATCTCGGCGGCCTGGTCGTTCACGATCTTGCAGATCTCGAGCGGCAGCCATTCCTGCCACACCGGCATGCGCAGCATGCACAAATCGACGCCGGCTTCGTCCATGGCGTTGATCTTTGCCTCGAGGGTGTAGTCGCCCTCGACGTAGTTCAGGATTTCCTCGCCGGAATCGGTCGCGAGCACGATCTGCTCTTTCGTGCCGTCAGGCGTCATCGACTTGTACGCCTTCACGCCCATCGTGATCGGCGCGGAGTAGAGGAAGCCGTTCAGGACTTTCTCGTTGGTGAACAGGTCGGTCGGCAAGAAGTGCATGTTGTCGTCGATTACCCGTTGCTTCTTTTCTGCCATTGCTCTTATCCTCCTTGGATAACGTGCTTACCGGGTCGAGAACGGTGCGGGTATCTTCTCCGCATCACCCGGGTGGTGCCTTGCTTGGTCTTGCGATGACGGTCCCTTAGGGAATAG
>JAFUBE010000364.1 GCA_017460365.1 Eggerthellaceae bacterium | reverse complement strand
GCCTGATGGCCGCCGTGGCAGGGCTTCGGGAAAGCGGCGTCATGGCTCGGGTCGCCCGCGCGCTCGTCGCTGGGGAGCGCTCGAAGCGCCTCGTGTGCCTGGCGCTCGTGATGCTGCCGTTCTTCGCGTCGATGCTGGTCACGAACGACGTGGCGCTGCTCACGTTCGTGCCCATCGCCGTCATTGCGCTCGAGACCGCAGGCTGGAAGGCCGATCTCGTGCGCGTGGTCGTGCTGCAGGCCATCGCGGCGAACCTGGGCGGCATGGTCACGCCGGTCGGCAATCCGCAGAACCTGTTCATCTTCACGACCTACGAGCTTTCGGCGGCGGATTTCTTCTTCACGCTCGCACCGTTCGGCGCGCTTGCGCTCGTGCTGCTCGCGCTGGCGTGCCTGCCGTTCGGCGCAGCAAAGGCGACCGTCAGGCTCGACCTCGACGAGCGCGCCATCGACGTGAAGCGCTTCGCGCTGCACGTGGCGCTGTTCGCGCTTTGCCTGTTCGCGGTCTTCCGCATTCTGAATTACCTGGTGCTGCTGCCCGTCGTGGCTGCGGCGCTGTTCGTGTTCGACCGTCGCATCTTCGCGCAGATCGACTATGCGCTGCTCGCCACGTTCGTGTGCTTCTTCGTGTTTTCGGGGAACATGGCGCACATGCCGGCGGTGCAAGATTTCTTGGGCAGACTCATGGCGGACCACCCCATGCTTACGAGCCTGGTTTCAAGCCAGGTCATCAGCAACGTGCCGTCGGCCGTGCTGCTCGCTAGCTTCACCGGGAATTGGCATTCGCTGCTCGTGGGCGTCGACCTCGGCGGCCTCGGCACGCCGATCGCGTCGCTTGCGAGCCTGATCGCGTTCAGGCTCTACATGCACACCGCCGGCGCCAAAGCCGGCCGTTTCATGCGCGAATTCGCCATCGCGAACGCTATTGCGCTCGCCTGCATGATTGCCCTGTACGCCGCGCTGTTTGTGTGACTGATCGGCGATGCTCGGTGCCTTTGTGTGGACAATGTCTTATAATTGCGCACATCATATCAATTTCGACGAAAGGAACCACCATGGAGACGTATTACAACCCCGCGGACCTCGCGAGCTTCTCGGGCGACGGCGTTGGCGCGCTTTCGCCGGAACTGTGGGACAAGTACATGGCCTACTACGGCTCGGTGTTCGAGGACGGCGCGCTGACCTCGCGCGAGAAGTCGTTGATCGCGCTGGCCGTGGCCGCCGCCGTGCAGTGCCCGTACTGCATCGACGCGTACACGAACTCCTGCCTGCAGAAGGGCTGCGGCGAAGACGAGATCGCCGAGGCCTTCCACGTGACTAACGCCATCCGCGGCGGCGCCGCCCTCGCCCACGGCGTGCAGGCCCTGAAGATCATCAAGGACCAGGAGCTCTAGCGAGAAATGCGTCTTCATCGCCACCGTGTCACACCGCGTTCGGGATGAGGATTCTGCCGGGCCCGGCGGCAGGCGAGTAGAGCCGATACAAGAGAGAGGGAAAGTATGGAGCGTTCCGTTGAAGAGGTCATGGGCGAGTTCGCGCCGTTCGTCGAGGTCGTGCCCGAGTGCGACCGCGTGACGAATGCGTCGTTGACCACCATGCAGGTGAACGTCGGGTACAAGTGCAACCTGGCGTGTCGGCACTGCCATCTGGAATGCGGGCCCAAGCGCACCGAGACGATGGGCCGCGAGGTCATGCAAGCGTGTCTCGACGCCTACGGGCTCGGCGGTTTCTCGGCTGTCGACATCACAGGTGGCGCGCCCGAGATGAACCCCGACCTCGAGTGGTTCCTGCGCGAGTGGCAGGCGCGCGGCGTGAAGCCGATCGTGCGCACGAACCTGTGCATTCTTACCGACCCCGAGTACGCGCGTTTCGCGCAGCTGTATGCCGACGTCGACGCCACGCTGTTCGCGTCGTTGCCGTATTACAGTGCGCGTAACGTCGACAAGATTCGCGGCGACGGCACGTTCATGGCATCGATCGAGGCGCTGCGCATGCTCAACGAGGTCGGGTACGGCGATTGCGATGGCGAAGGCGACACGCACACGATCACGCTCGTGTTCAATCCGGCCGGCGCCACCATGCCGCCCGACCAGACGTCGATGGAACTGCAGTACCATCACAACCTCACGCGTGATTTCGACGTGCACTTCTCGAATCTCGTGGCCATCACCAACAATC
>JAFUBE010000363.1 GCA_017460365.1 Eggerthellaceae bacterium | reverse complement strand
GCTGCAGCTGGCCGGAGATGCCGACGCCGACGTAGACCTTCGGCGAGAGCCTGAGGCCCGACACGCCGTTGTCGGTCTCGGTGGGCATCCAGTTCACGCCCTCGGCGAGCGGACGCGAGCAACCCTGGCCCGCACCGAGCTTGTCGGCGAAGTCGTGCGCGAGGCCGAGGTCGGCTTCCTCGGCGAAACCGCGGCCGGCGGCCACGATAGCATCTGATTTCGTGAGATCGACGCCGCTCTTCTGGATCGGCGAGGAGGAGATGCGCTTCACGGCGTTGGCGGGAGCAACCCAAGCGAGCTCCTCGGCCGCGGCGTTCGCACCCGACGGTTGCGCGTCGCCGAACGCGCCGGCGCCAGCCGTGTAGAACGCACACGCCGTTTTCGCCTGGCGCTTCACCTGGCCCACGCCGCCGAAGTACATCTCGGTGGCAACGCCATCTTCGATGGAAAGGGCGTCGGTGATGACCGAGGCGCCCGCTGCCGCGGCGAGCTTGCCCACGACGGACTTCACGTGGCGCGTCGGCTCGGCGAGCACGACGTCGGCGCCTTCCACGACCGGCGCGAGCGTCGCGTCGGCATCATCGGCCACGGCATCGGCCGGCACGGCCACGTGGTAAGCGGCATCGGCGATGTTCGCGGGAACGGCTTCATCCCCAATCACGGCAACGGCGACCTCGTCGGCCAACGTGCGCGCACCTGCTGCCAGGGCGCTTGCCGCATCTGCATGTTCTGCGATAACGAATGCTTTCATGGTTTCGATCCTTTCCCGTTACAGAGCGGCCTTGATGGCAGCGGCGAATGCTTCGATGGCGCCGTCTTCGGAAGCGTCCTTCACGTCGAGCTTGCGCTCGGCTGCCTCAGGCGCCTTCACCTCGACGGTTTCGACCGCAGCGGCGGCGATGTCGCCGGCGGCGGAAACGTCCATGGGCTTCTTGCCGGCCTGCAGGATGTCCTTCATGCCGGGGATGCGCGGCAAGGCGACGTCGGGAGACACGGCTATGACGCATGGCATGGGAACCTCGACGACCTCGACGACATCTTCGAGCTTGCGCTCGGCGGTGATCGCGGAGCCGTTCGCCTCGAGCTTCACGACGCCGTTCACGCTCGGCACGCCGAGCTTCGCGGCCAGCTGCACGTCGACCTGCTGTGCGTAGTTGTCGGCAGAGCCGTCGCCGCAAATGACGACATCGCAGTCGCCGATCGAGGCGATCTGCGCCGCGAGGCATGCGGCGGTCGCATGGGCGTCGAGGTCGGCCGCCGCGTCGTCGGCCACCCTGTACAGGTGGTCGGCCCCGCGTGCCAAGATGTTCTTCTTCAGCTTGGAATCGTCGATGGCCTTCGCGCCCACCGTGACCACGCTCACCGTGGAATCGCCCGCAGACGCGGCGAGCTGAGCCGCCGCCTCGATCGCGTTCATGTCGTAAGCGGATATGGCCTGATGCGCCTTGGACATGTCGAGCCCGCCTTCAGCGGTCACCTGGATGTCCTGGTCATCGGGAACGACTTTCACAGCGACGACAATGTTCATCTGAACCCCTTTCATGTAAGTCCTGGGAATCGTCTTTTCGACTGGTTTTACAGTACAGAAACGCAGATGAAAACTAACTAGGCAAAAATTCTATGTGCCTAAGTAAGCGTGTCTTTATCGCACCTTGTGACACTTCTCGTCAGACACGATCTGTCACTTCTGCGGCAAGACTTCCTGTTCCGCAGATTCCACCGCGGAAGTGACAGATCGTGTCTGACGAGAAGTGTCACAAGGTGCGATAAAGACGCATATCCTTAGGCTATTTCTCGAACTCGGATATTCGAATGCGCGGCGAGTGCAAAAGCCACACCCAGAGGACGCACGACAGCACGACGCAAACGAGCATGATCGCGCCGATGCCGACGATGTAGGTGGGCCAACCGAGCATGATCACGTTCATGCCCACCACGCCGAAGATGCTGATGGTGAACCCGATGAGCGACGACGCCGCGCCCGTGTCGCCTTCTTGCTGCGACAACAGGATGTTGGTCGTGTACGGGCGAATGGCGCTTTGGATGGTGGCGAACAAGATGAGCGCACCGCAAAAGGCGAACACCGACGACTCGCCCGCAACGAGCAGGCACACGGCCGCCACGAACCCGAGCCCGATCATGACGTGCGTGAACACCCGCGGCGTCACCTTCGCGCGTGCCTTCAGCCAGATGAACGGCCCAAGCGCCGTGAAAGCGGCCGTCACCGCGAAGAAGTACGTGTACTCCTGCGGCGTGGTGCCGAAATAGTCGACGTAGATGTAAGAGCCTACGGCAAGGTACGCGTTAAACGCCACGTTGAAGAGCGCGACGACCACGAGCAGGACCATGAACGACCGGTTGCGCCCCACTTTCACCAAGCCGCTCATCGTGGCGCCGAAACCGCCCGCGTTGCGCTCTTCTGCGGGCAGGCTCTCCTGGAACAGCAGGGCGAACACCAAGCAAACGGCGCCGAAACAGGCAAGCGCCACGAACGAGGCCCGCCAGTCGAAGAACTGGAGCAGAATTCCGCCGATGAGCGGCGCGATGACCGGCCCGACAACCGACAGCACCTGGATGATCGAGATCATTTGCTCGCGGCGTTCCTCGACGAAGCAGTCCTTCACGAGCGCCATGCTGACGGCCATGAGCGCACCAGCGCCGAACGCCTGCACGACACGCGCGGCGATGAGAAAGTATATGTTGGGAGCCATGGCGCACAAAGCGCCGCCCGCCGTATACGCCACGAGGCTGCCCACCAAAAGGGGCTTGCGCCCGAAGCGGTCGGACACCGGCCCGAACACGAGCGACGCGACTGTCAGGCACAAGAAGAACCCCATGAGCGTGAAATTGACCATCTGCTCGGTCGTGCCGAAGTAGCCGGGAAGAGACGGCACAGCAGGCGTGTACATGTCGATGGAAAACGGAATGATCGTGTTCGCGAGGATGATGAACACAATCAGGCCGGATTGCCCCAAACGGCGCTGGGGCCTGGATAGCCAGGCCCCGTTCGCTCGCTTATCGACGGTTTCGATCATGGATGGAGATTATACCCTTACCCGAAGATGACCTGCAGCTCGAGACGCGCGTCTTCGAGTTCCTGCTGGGTGAAGCCGAACATCTCGGTGTTCACCTCGTCCATGGCCTTGCAGAGCTCCACGTACGTGCCGCTGAACGTAGAGCCCGGACCGCCCTGCGTGATGCAGGGGATGTAGCTCTGGAACTCGTAGCCTTCCATGTGCTCGCGGGCCACGCGCTTCACGTCTTCGACCGTCCAACCGGCAAAGTCGACGTCCTTGTTGTCGATGTTGCCCATGAAGGCGATCTGGCCCTTGTACTTGTCGAGCATGTCGTGGATGTTGTTCGACTCCATGTTGCCCTGCCACACGTCGATGCCCATCTCGATCATGTAGGGCACGAGGTTGGCCGAATAGGAGTCGTTGTGGTGGAACACGAACTCGACGCCGTGGTCGTGGTAGTACCCGTAAATCTCCTTGTAGGGCTCGACGAAGAACTCGGCGAACATCTCGGGGCGCATGAACGAGTTCGTCTCGGTTCCCCAGTCATCGTGATGGAAGATCGCCTCGGGGTGCAGGTGATCGCAGATGCCTTCGGCCACGCGCAGCTCGTATTCGGTCAGGTATTTAATGAGGTCCTTCATCTCGTCGGGATCGGTCATGTAGTACACAAGCGCCTCGTCGATGGAGCACAGATGATGCGATTGCTCGAACAGGCCGGCCACGATGAGCGGAGCGGCGTACGCTTTTCCGGTAGACGTGACCTTCTCGTATTCCGCTTGCCACGTCTCCCACTCGGCCTCGGGGAAGTCGGTCGAGGGAGCTTTCACGTACTCTTTCCAATCCTCGATGTCCTTAACGACAATCTTTTCAGGCGTGTGCACGGGGAACGAACCCGGCGTGCCGATCGGCCAGCTGTTGGTGACGCCCCAGGCGTTCACCACATCCATGTCGCCATAGTTCAGAAGCGCTCCCGAATGGATGATCTGCGGGTGCATCATGAGGTAGATGCCCTCGTAATTGTTGACGAAACGGTCGGGTTTTCCACCGTTGACGATAGTCTGACGCAGGTTCTCCTTTGCTGTGAGCATTGTTCCTCCTTACGCATACGGGACGGACACCTCGGGCGATTCGTCGTGTACTTGCCTCCTGCCACTTGGAAGGACGACAACTACAAACAAAACGTCGATGGGGCTGTTACGGCGATAATATCTGGACTCAATACTGTGGTGAATGCTCATATTCAATAGTTTTCGCTACCACTACACTACAATTTGTAGTATTACGTCAAGCATTAAGGGAATGCGTCTCTATCGCCGTCGTGCGCCACTTCACATCAGACATGATGCGGCGCAATTCCGGGGGCGGGGT
>JAFUBE010000362.1 GCA_017460365.1 Eggerthellaceae bacterium | reverse complement strand
GCTTGAAGCGCTAATCTCTAGAAACTGCCCCGCTTTGGGTCTGGCAGTAAGTGGGGCAGTCCGCGCCGGTGTCCCGGTTTGGGTCTGGCGGTAAGTGGTGCGCCGGGCCGGGCGGGAGGCGGGTCATCGGAACGCTTCGAGCACTAGCTGTGCACGGGTGCCGATAGGCAGTTGGTTGGTGCGCACGAATTCACCGATGTCGGCGATCGGCAGCTCGAACACCTCGATGAGCTCGTTGCCCTCGGTGTGCGGCTCGCCGGCCTTCTCGGCATCCACGTACACGATCTGAACTGTCTCGTCGGTAAGGCCGGTCGATGAATAACCCGGCTGCGGAAGCGCCCGCATCGGCGTGTCGGGAATCACGGCGTAGCCGGTTTCTTCCTCGAGTTCGCGCGCTGCGGTCGTAAGCGCATCCTCGCCTGGGTCGATCAGCCCGGCTGGAAACGCCACGCACCAGCTGTTCAGCGGGTACCGGAACTCGCGCTGCATCACGAGGGTGTCCCGTGGCGTGCGCGCGACGATGCACACGGCATCGGGTGTGAACTCGGCGGCAGTCGGCGCCGTGCGGCCTGCGGCGAGCGCGTCCATCGCGATCTCGCTCGCAGCCGCGTTGCGTTCGAGCTCGGCCAGGAACTCGTCGCGCCCGCGTCGCGTCGCACAATGGTAATCGAACAGGCTCCCGTCGGGCAGGCGGTATTTCAGCACGTACTTTTTCACCCAGCCGTTGGCCTCGAGCACGACTTCTTCCAACTTCGGCATTTCCATGAGCGCTCCTTCTCGCGGTGTACTCCCACACTACACAATAGAGCCCCCCGAGCCAAGGGGAGAGGGCTCGGGGGGCTTGGAGAGGGAGGCGATAAAGGGAGGGAATCGCCTCGTGTGTCAGCTTCGTTAGCCTTCGATTGCGATTGTGCGCTTTTCTTCGAGCTTCGGCTGCTCGACCTTCTTGGGAACGCTGATCTGCAGCGTGCCGTTGTCGAACTTCGCCTTGATGTCTTCTTCTTGGATCTCTTCGCCGACGTAGAACGAGCGGCTGCAACGCCCGGTGAAGCGCTCCTTGCGGACGAACGTGCCTTCCTTCTCTTCCTTCTCGGTGTTCGTCTGCGCGCTGACCGTGAGCATCCCGTCCTTCAGCTCAGCGGTCACGTTGTCCTTGTCGAAGCCGGGCAAATCGATTACGAACTCAATGCTGTCTTCGCAATCCTTGATGTCGGCGCGCATCAGGTTCGGGGTGGAGTGCTGCACGCTGTTGCCGCCGAAGAAGGTGTCGAACGGATCGCTCAGAAACAGGTCGAACGGGTCACGGGATCTACGGGGAACTAACATCGTCATAGTTGGTCGCTTCCTTTCGTTAAGCTCTCTTTTGCCTGACACCGTTATACGACATCCCGCTGCGGACTTTTCCGAGAAACTTGATACGTCACCTTAACGAAAACTTACGTAACCTTCCCGTAATAAATCTAAGTCAGCACGACTAAAATATATCGCTGCCCCACTTACTGCCTGACCCAAAGTGGGGTAATTTCTCCGTCTCGCCGCTTT
>JAFUBE010000361.1 GCA_017460365.1 Eggerthellaceae bacterium | reverse complement strand
CGATCACGGCGCGCTGGAAGTCGACCGGCCGACCGTCGAGGGATGGGTGAAGGAGCGCAAGGCGAAGACGTCGCCGTCCCATCTCTCCTGGATGTCGCACATACGCGAGCTCGGGAGGTTCGTGCGCGCGAACGGCCATCCCGATGCGTATGTGCTCTCCGGCGAGTTCAGGTCGAAGATGGTCCGCATCGCGCCGTACCTGCTCACGCAGGCCGAGGTCGACGCGTTCTTCGGGGCCGCCGCCGAGTTCGACAACGGCACGCCCTGGGCCTGGCAGGCGACATGCTTCTTCGGGCTCATGCACTCATGCGGGCTGCGCACGTGCGAGGCACAGCGCCTCCGGGCCGAGGACGTCGACCTCAGCTCGCCGTCAATCGACATCATGTGGTCGAAAGGCAACCGCTCGCGCAGGCTCGCGATCACCGACGAGGTCGCCGGCATGCTCGCCCGATGCGATGCGGAGACGACGTCGCGCTTCGGCGACGACCGCGGCCCGTTCTTCGTGACCTCCACGGGCAACGGCGTGCATCCCAGCGCAATCGGCCCGGTGTTCCACCGCATATGGCGAGCCGCGGGGCTGCCGGAGTCGAAGGACGGCAGGAGGCCCCGTCCGTATTGCTTCCGCCACCGGTTCGCCTACGCCAACCTGGAGCGCTGGCGCGCCGAGGGCGAGGACGCTTCCGCAATGCTGCCGTACCTTGCCCGGTACATGGGCCATGCCACCTTCGACAGCACCTACTACTACGTGCACACCTCGCCCGACTTCATGGACGATTACGCCGAGGCGGTGGCCGAGGTCGACGCCTACGCGCTTCCGGAGGTGGGGTTCGATGCCTAAACGCAACGGCAATGACGGAACGGCGAGCTTCTGGGGCATGGCGCGCTCGTTCCTGCACGATTACTGCACGCGGGTGCGCGGGCTGTCTCCCAAAACGGTGGAGGCATACCGAATATCCCTCGAATGCGCGATCGGGTTCATCGTGCGCAGCGGAACCCCGAAGGCCGAGATCTCGTTCGACGACTTCGAGCGGTCGAAGGTGAAGGAGTGGGTCGCCTGGATGCGCGACGAGAAGGGCTACGCGCCGAAGACCGTGGGGCTTCGGATCACCGCCGTGAAGGCGTTCCTGCGCTTCTGCGCCGACGAGGACGCGACGCTTGCCGCGCTCTACGAGGGCGTACGCGCGATAAAGGCACCAAACTCGCCCAGGAGGCCCATCGAGTACCTCGAGCCGGACGAGCTCGCCGCACTACTCGCTGCATGTGACGGAGCGACCGCCAAATCACGGCGCAATCGCGCCATGCTCATCACTCTGTACGAGACGGGTGCCAGGGTGTCGGAACTCACGGGCATGACTTTGGGCGACCTGACGTTGGCGAAGCCAGCGCACGTGACGCTTCTGGGCAAGGGCTCCAAGGCGCGTGTCGTACCGATCGGCGACAAGTGCGCCGGCCACCTGCGCATCTACCTCGAGGAGTTCCATCCGGACGGTCGGAAGGCCGACGGATCGGCTCCGCTGTTCTACAGCATGCGCGTCGGGATGCCCGCACCGCTCTCGCCCGACGCGGTGTCGAGGGTGCTCAAGCAGGCCGGGGACGCGGCGCGCCCAGACTGCCCGTCAATGCCGGGGAAACTCCACTGCCATCTTCTGCGCAAGACGAGGGCGATGGATCTCTACAGGTCGGGAGTGCCTCTGCCGCTGGTCATGCAGCTGCTGGGGCACGAGAGCATGTCGACGACATCGTCCTTCTACGCCTTTGCGACGATGGACATGATGCAGAAAGCTTTGGAGGGATCGGCGCCGCGCGTCTTGCAGGAAGCGTCAGGTTGGCTCTCGGACGAGAGGATGGAGGCGCTTTACAGCCTCAGATAGCGTAAACGCTAAGCCGCGCAATCTACAACCCGTCTGGGTTTACAGCGGTTTGTCGGCTTAGCGTTTTCCTCGGCATAGTCGGAGTGGCAGAACGGCCGATCGCCGGGGGCCAGCGTCGCGCAGGCCCCTTTCGCGCATCACGTCGCGCACCGCCTTCCCCGTGAACGGCCCGCGCTCCCGCGCCAGCACCTCGTGCACGAACCGGTAGCCGCGCGCGCAGCCGCCGTCCTCGCGGAACACGCGCTCCGCGTCGCCGGCTATCGCCTCGCGCAGCGTGGGCTCGGGGTTCTGGAACTTGTGGTGCCAGTACTCATAGGAACTCTTCGAGATCTTCAAGGAAGCGGTGAGTTCTTTTAAGGGGTGGTCGGTGTTCGCCCTCAGCCAGTCGATCAGCAGGGCCTTCTCCCTGTTCGTCGAACAGCCAAGGGCGGGTGCTTTTAAAACTTCCTGCATCCCCCTCAGGATGTCGT
>JAFUBE010000360.1 GCA_017460365.1 Eggerthellaceae bacterium | reverse complement strand
TGTTCGCCGACTTCGAGAGCGCGACCGAGCTGTCGCCCTACAAGCCGGGGCGCGAGGAGCGCGGGCCTGCCGCCAATGCCGCCGCGCCGTTCGACTTCGCGGCCGTCGAGCGCGCAAGCCAAGCGGCCGGCGTCACGCCTGCGGGATACATGCTGGCCGCGTCCGCATACGCCCTGTCGCGCTACGCCAACGACCGGCGCGTGTACCTTTCCACCATCAGCAGCGGCCGCGCCGACGTGCGCACGGCCGAAACGGTGGGCATGTTCGTGAACACGCTGCCGCTCGCGCTTGAAATTGCCGACGAGTCGCGTGCCGCCTTCGTGCAGCGCGCTGCGGCCGCGCTTGCCGGCGCCATCGCCGACGAGCGCTACCCGTTCGCGCGCGTGGCCGCCGACCACGGTTTCACGCCGCAGGTCATGTACGAATACCAGATCGGCGTCGTCGACGGCGTGTCGTTGCCGCAGCTCGTCGAGGTGGAAAGCCTCGAAGCCGATGCGGCCAAGTTCAAGTGCACCATCCGCATCGAGCAAGGCCCCAAATCACCGCAGATCGCGCTGCATTACAACGACGCGCTGTATTCGGCCGACCTCGCGATAGGCGTTGCGCGCTCGATTGCGATCGTGGCCGAGAAGCTCGCCGCCGCACCCGATGAGCCCGTTCGCTCGATCGACCGGATCGACGACGATCGCGCGCTCGTGCTCGAACGCTTCCACGAAGTGGCAATCGGCCCGGCCGATTTCGCGATCTACCACGAGGGCCTCGAACGGCAAGCCGAGCGCATCCCGCAGGCCACCGCGCTCGTCGCGGTCGACGGCACCTTCACGTTCGCCCAGCTGAACGCGTGGTCCAACCGCATCGCGCACGCGCTCATCGCCCGCGGCGTGCCGCAGCGCAGCCGCGTGGCGCTGCTCCTGCCGCGCACGGCGCGCGTCATCATGGCGATGTTCGGCGTGATGAAGGCCGGGTGCGCCTACATCCCGTGCGACCCAACCTACCCCGAAGAGCGCGTGAACCACATCCTGGGCGATTCGGGCGCGCCGCTCGTCATCACGACGTCCGACCGCGTGGCCGACTACGAAGGCGCGGTCGACGTGGAAGAGCTGCTCGCGTGCGACCGCGAAGACAACCCTGCGATCGACGTTTCGCCCGATGACCTGGCGGATCTCATCTACACGTCGGGTTCCACCGGCAAGCCCAAAGGCGTCATGCTGACGCACCGCGGCGTGTGCAACTTCCACGCGAACCATCCGTCGAACATCCTGGTCGACGCGCTCGTGAACGAGGCGCACGCGCTGCTCGCGGTGACCACGATGTCGTTCGACATGTCGGTGAAGGAGGTCGGCACGCCGCTCGTGAACGGGCTTGCCGTCGTGCTCGCCGACGAGACGCAGGTGAACGACCCGGGCAAGCTGGCCGAGCTCTTCCGCAAAACCGGCGCCGACGCGTTCAACGCCACGCATTCGCGCCTTGCGCAGTACCTCGAGCTGCCCGCGTTCGCAGACGCCATCGGGCGCTGCAAGGTGGTGCTCTCGGGCGGCGAGAAGTACACCGAGGGGCTGCTGCCGCGCCTGCAGGCGATCACGAAGGCGCGCATCATCAACACGTACGGCCCGACCGAAACCACGGTGTCGTCGAACATGGCCGACCTCACGCACGCGAACAGCATCGACGTGGGCCGTCCGCTGTACAACGTGCGGGAATGCATCGTCGACGCCGATGGCAACGAGCTTCCCGTCGGCGTGGTCGGCGAGCTCCTGATCGGCGGGCCGGGTGTGGCGCTCGGGTACAACAACCTGCCCGACAAGACGGCCGAGGTGTTCATCGAGCGCGACGGCGAGCGCATGTACCGCTCGGGCGACTACGCGCGCTGGACGCCCGAAGGCGCGGTCGAGATCTTGGGGCGCACCGACAACCAGGTGAAACTGCGCGGCCTGCGCATCGAGATCGGCGAGGTGGAAGCGGCGCTCGCCGCGGTTGCGGGCGTGAAGAGCTCGGTCGTGAAGATCGCCGAGATCCGCGGCGTCGAGCACCTGTGCGCTTACTACACCGCTGCCGAGCCCTTGGCACCCGCGACCGTGCGCGACGAGATGGCCCGCACGCTCGCCAAGTACATGGTGCCGACGGCCTACCTGCAGCTCGACGCGCTGCCGCTCACGCCCAACGGCAAGATCGACTACCGCGGCCTGCCGAGCGCCGAGCTTCTGCGCACGGGCGAGGCGGTGGCCGCCGCCAACGAGGTCGAGCAGCTGTTCTGCGACATCTTCGGCGATATCCTCGGTCTCGACGACGTGGGGGCGACCGATAGCTTCTTCGAAATCGGCGGCACGTCGCTCATGGCCATTCGCATCACGGTGGCCGCCGCCGACGCCGGCTATGAGATAACCTATTCCGACGTGTTCGCGAACCCCACACCGCGTGCGCTCGCGGCGGTATGCGGCGCCGGCGCACAGGCGAGTGCCAGCGCGAGCGACGCCGACAAGGGCGGGCGCGATTCGGAGGTGGAAGATTTCGACTACGCGGCGATCGATGGCCTTCTCGCGCAGAACAACCTGCGCAGCTTCGTCGAGGGTGCGCGCCGCCCGCTCGGGAACATCCTGCTCACGGGCGCAGCGGGCTATCTGGGCATCCATATCCTGCGCGAGTTCGTCGAGACCTGCGACGGCACTGCGTACTGCCTGCTCCGCGGCCGCGGCGACATCTCGGCCGAGACGCGCTTGAAGCACCAGCTGTTCTACTACTTCGAGGACAACTACGCCGACCGGTTCGGCAGCCGCATCGTGGTCGTGGAAGGCGACGTCACGCGCGAGCTTCCCCTTGGCGCCGACGTGCGCATCGACACGGTGGTGAACTGCGCCGCCGTGGTGAAGCACTTCTCGAGCGGCACCGAGATCGAAGACGTGAACGTGGGCGGCGTGGCGAACCTCGTGGAATTCTGCCTCGCGCGCGGCGCGGAGCTCGTGCAAGTGTCGACCGGCTCTACCGTGAAATGCCCGTTGAAGCCGGGTAAGAGCGTGATGGGCAAGGTGGGCGAGCGCGAGCTCTACATCGGGCAAGACCTCTCGAACAAGTACACGCGCTCGAAGTTTATGGCCGAGCGACTCGTGCTCGACGCGGTGGCGCAGCGCGGCCTGTGCGCGAAGGTCATGCGCGTCGGCAACCTGGCGCCGCGCACGGCCGACGGCGAATTCCAGATCAACTACGGCACGAACGCCGCGATGGGCCGCTTGAAGTCGTTCGCGCTGTTGGGTTGCGCGCCGTACGACCAGCTCGACGCGACGATGGAGTTCTCGCCGATCGACCAGACGGCGCGCGCCATCCTGCTGCTCGCCCAAACGCCCGCTTCGTGCGTGCTGTTCCACCCGTTCAACCACCATGCGGTGTTCTACGGCGACGTGTTCGCCGCGATGGGGCGGTGCGGCCTGCCCGTGAAGCCGGTCGAGCGCGAGCGTTTCGCCAGCGTGCTGCGCGAAGCCGAGGCCGACCCTGCGAAGGCGAGCGTGCTCACGAGCATGCTCGCGTACGCGCGCAAGGCAACGGGCGAACCCGCCGTCGTGCCGGTGGCGGGCAACGCCTACACGATGCAGGTGCTCTACCGCCTCGGCTTCAGCTGGAGCCCGACCCCGCCGGCCTACGTCGAGCAGTTCCTCGCCGCCCTCGAAGGCCTCGGCTTCTTCGACGACGGGGAAGAGTAACCCCACCGCGCGACTGCCGCCCCCGGAC
>JAFUBE010000359.1 GCA_017460365.1 Eggerthellaceae bacterium | reverse complement strand
GCGGCGCGCCAGCGCCGACCCGCAAGCAATGCGCCAGAACGCGTCTGACGGGAAGCAGCACGTCTGAATGCTCATTCTAAAAAAGCTACTTGGTACACCGTGCTCTTCACAAGGGAGTGTTCCAATATGTCACGGCTTTTTTCGGCCGCTTGCCGTGCGCGTCGGCGCGCGCAGATACCATAGGCGCAAACATCGTTTGACGGCGAAGGACAAAGGTCACATGGCAGAAGAGGCAAGGTCGAAGCGCTGGCGGGGCATACTCGCCGGGGAGCAAGCGGTGGTTCGTCATGCGGTCGCCATCGTGCTGTTCGCGCTTGCCGCATCCATGCCTTTCGGGTCGCTGGGCTTTTGGCCGGTCGCCGATGCGCATGTACTGGTGTCCCTCGTTCCCGTGGCGCTCGCCGCCCTGCTGTTCGGGAAGTGGCGCGGATGCGCCGTCGGCGCCGTCGCGGGGCTCGCCGAGATGGCCCATTCGATCTTCCAGCCCTACGACTATTACGAGAAATACTTCGCGATGCCCTTGAACTCGGTCGTGTTGCTCGCATTGTTCGGATTTGTGCTCGGGGCGCTGTTCGCCTGCGCCTGCCGCATCCCCCGCAATGGGGATTCGACCGCAACCGGCAATCCGTCGTCTGGCGCGGCCCGCATCATCGCGATTGCGGCGAGCGCGGTAGCAGGCTCGATCTTCTTCACGGTGCTGCTGCAAGGCGGCATGGTTTTTGCGAACACGGCATTTGCCCAGTACATACCGGCAGACATCGCGGTTCGCGCGTATAACGCGGAAGGGGCGATTGGCCAGATCTGCCTTCACGCGGCGCTGTGCGCGTTGCCCTGCGCAATCACTGATTGGGCGGTTGGCCGCTTCGGCCAGACCGTGCACAAGCTGCGCGTTCGCTCGGCATTCCAGATTTGGCTCGGCGCCCTCACAGTGGGCTTCTTCTTCGTGGCCAGCGCCGCCGCCTACACGTCGCTGACGTATCTGTCGATTGCTAACATGAACGTAGCTCTTTCCGATCAGATCGATTCGCTCGCCGCCGACCTCCGTCAGCGCGACGGCATCGTGAACACGCTGAACGAGCGAGGCGTGCTGCAGCGAGACGAGCTGGAGGCGTTCGCTTCTCAGCAATATCGCCGAATAGACTGCGATTTGGCCGGCTGGTTGCAAGACACAACTGTTCTCGCGGAGAACGGCCGGGTTTTCGCGTCGAACAACGAAGCGGTCGTGGGGTCTTCGGTTGCCGATCTGGTGGCCCCGGGAACAGGCGATGCGGTCATATCGAAGGCGCTCGAGTCCGACAGGGCCGTGGAATGCTACCAGGGGTCGGGATACGAGATTTCGTACCTGCGCGCGATCGAGATGAGCTACGAGCGCTTGGGGGAGACGGGCGTGTATCAGATCGCGACCATCGTGCCCGCGAAAGAGACCTTCCTGAACCGGCCGCTGTACATGTATATAGTGGCCGCCGTGTTCGCGGCCTTGCTCGGCACGATCATCTTCGTGCTGATGGGTTTGCTGCGCCGCGTGGTGACCCGCCCGGTCGACGCGGCCAACGAGGCGCTCGGGCGCATCACGGCCGGCGAACTCGACCAGCGCGTGCCCGATGCCGCCTCGGCCGAGTTCTCGTCGCTCGCCGAAGGCATAAACACCACGGTAGGCGCGCTGGAAGACTCGATTGCCGAAGCGAATGCGCGCATCGATCGCGAACTCGCCGCAGCCCGCGCTATCCAGGAAGGAGCGCTGCCGACCGCACGCCCTCCCTTCCCCGACATCAATGCGTTCGACCTGTACGCCACGATGGACCCGGCGCGCGAGGTCGGAGGCGATTTCTACGACTACTTCGATCTGGGGGCACGCGGAATCGGCTTCGTGGTCGCCGACGTATCCGGAAAGGGCATGCCGGCCGCCTTGTTCATGATGGCCGCCAAGACGGCGATACGCGGCGCGATGGAGGCGAAGGCCAACTTGGCCGAGGCGATACGCATCGCGAACCGGAGCCTGTGCGAGGGCAACGACTCGGAGATGTTCGTCACGGCGTTCGCGGGAATCTTCGACTGGCGCAGCGGCAAGCTGACCTTCGTGAACGCCGGACACAACAAGCCGCTCATGCTGCATGACGGCACATGGACCTGGCTCAAGGAGCGGTCGGGGCCATACCTTGGCTTGTTCGACTGGATCGAGTACAAGCAGTTTGAAATGCAGATGGAGCCAGGAGACGAGCTGTTCGCCTACACCGACGGCGTGAACGAGGCCTTCAGCGCCGCAGGCAAGCAGTACGGCAACGACCGGCTCGAAGCTTTCCTCTCGTCGCACGCCGAGCTGCACCCGCGCCGCTTGTTGCGCGCCATGCGCGCCGACCTCATCGGCTGGGCGATCGGGGCCGAACAGTCCGACGACATAACTATGCTGGCGCTGAAGTACGGCATACCGCCCGAGCACGGGGAGTCGCTAATCACGACGGCAACCTTGGACAACTTCGAACAGGTGACGGATTTCGTTATGCAGCACCTCGAAGAAGCCGGCTGCCCGCCGAAACCATCCAACCACGTGCTCATCGCGGTCGAAGAGCTCGTCGTGAACGTATGCAGCTACGCATACCCCGACGCGCCGCCCGATAAACCAGGTCCGTTACGCGTGCATGTCACGTGGCTGAACGACCCGAATGCCATCGTGATAGAAATCGGCGACGACGGAGTGCCGTTCAACCCGCTCGAGAAGGACGACCCTGCACGTCCAGCGAGCATCGAGGAAGCGAAAATAGGCGGTCTCGGCCTCATGATGACCCGCAAGCTCATGGACGAAATCGAATACGTACGCGAGGGAATCGCGAACGTCACGGTGATCACAAAGCGCTGGGAATAGGGCGGGGCGGGGGCGCCGCCGCGGGTGTGGCGGAACGCGTCTGGCGGGAAGCGTCGCGCCGCATTTTCCTGGCTGCGCTTACTGCACGATCTCCAGGATGTCGACGAGCCCGGTTACGTCGAACACTTCCATCACGTCTTCGTTCGGGTTCGCGATGCGCACCGAGCCGCCGGCTTCCCGGGCTTTCTTGTCTTGGGCGACGACCACGCGCAGGCCCGCCGAAGCCACATATTCGAGCTCCGCCAAGTCTAGGGTGATGTCAACGACGCTCTCGGGAAGGTCAGCGAAAGCCGCTTCCAAGTTGGGAGCCGTTGCGACCGTCAAGTTTCCGACGAGGGCTATCGTAGCGCTTGTATCCTCAATGACCGTTTTGAGCTCCATTGAGCTTTCCTTCCGATTGCGTTTATCCCATAGCTCGTCATTATAACGCCCGCCTGCTCCCCTGCCCCTCGTTTGCGTTTCTGCTACAGCAAGCGTGCCATTTTGTCACCATTTCCCAACGCCGTTCCGCCGAGCGGAAAATGCCTATACCATGAACCATATATGCCCCATTTGCAATTCCGTGCGGGAAAGGACATCCGCTAGGCCATGAATACAACGTTCGCCGACTCGCTGAAGTCGCTGAGAACTGCGCGGGGCTTGTCGCAACAACAGCTTGCAGCCAAGCTCTTCGTCGACCGTTCGACCATAGCCCGCTGGGAGACGGGCGGGCGCATGCCCGACCTCTCGTTCGTTCCGCGCATCGCGGAATGCCTGGACGTCGACACCACCACGCTGTTCAGCGCCGTGCAAGATAGCGGAGCGCCCGAAATCATCGTCGTGGACGACGAGCGCATCGCCCTCGCCGGCGCGATCTCCGTTCTCGAAGAGGCGTTCCCGACCGCAGCCATCACCGGCTTCACGAAGCCTTCGGATGCGCTGGCGTACGCGCAAGCGCATCCCATTTCCATCGCCATGCTCGACATAGAAATCGGCCACACGAGCGGCCTCGACCTCTGCCGCGCGCTTATCGGCTTGTATCCCCATGTGAACGTCGTGTTTCTCACCGCCTACCGCAACTATTCCTTCGACGCATGGGAAACCGGAGCGTGCGGGTTCTTGCTGAAGCCGATAACCGTGGAAGCCATATTATCGCAGGTCGAAAGGCTCCATCACCCCGTGACGGGGTTGCGTTCGCTGGCGACGCGCGGAGCGGCCGACCACCAGCAGACGGCGCAGTGCTAGATGGCCGAGTGGGTTCATTATTTCAATCTCGCCATGGCAACAGGCGGGTTCACGTCCGCGCTGCTGGGCTTGGCAATCACTCTTTCCGTCCCCTACATGAAACAATGGGAACGCCGGTACTTGAGCCTGATGTTCGCGTTGCTTTCGATTTACATCGCCAACGACATCGTCGAGCAGGTAACGTTCTATTTCCTCGGGCCCGATTTCGTCTGGCTCGCGCGGGCGGGCGTGTTCTTCGAGCTTCTCTTCTCAGTTGCGATCGTCTTATCGTTCACCGCCTACCTATTGCGCTGCGCCAACGAGGACCTGCGGTCGAGCCTGCTTTTCCGCGTTGCGATCGCGATATACGCTGCGTACATCGCGGTGCTCGTCGTCGCCCAGTTCGTCGATGGAATCTTCATCTTATCGTTCGAGCTCAAATGCGTGCTGCCGGGGCCTTACAGCGCAGCGCTGTTCATCCCGCCTTTGGCGCTCATGGTCCTGAACCTCGCCGGTTTCCTGCGCAGGAAAGACAAGCTCACGCCCCGTCAACGAATTGCTTTCGTGGTTTGCAACGCGGGGCCGCTCGTGAGCACGGTCGTGCAAGCCGCCCTCTTCGGCGTCAGCGTTTTGGTCATCGGCACGAGCATCTCGGCGCTCGTGATGCTCGGTTTCATTATCTCCGATCAGATAAACGCCCATGTAAGGCAGCTCGTAGAGACAGCTCGACGGCAGGCCCAGGTCATGGCGTTGCAAATGCGGCCGCACTTCATCTACAACGTCATGTCAAGCATCTACTACCTCTGCGCGCAGGATCCGGCACGCGCCCAGCGGGTGACGCTCGACTTCACCGATTACCTGCGCGCGAATTTCGAGGCGGTCGCCCAGGAAGACGAGGTTCCGTTTCCCAAGGAGCTCGAGCACACGCAAGCTTACCTGGCCGTTGAGCAAACCCGCCTCGAGGACGGCCTCGTGGTGGAGGTCGACTGCCCTCACACGGCGTTCCGCCTGCCCCCGCTCACGCTGCAGCCTTTGGTGGAAAACGCCGTGAAGCACGGCGCCGACCCTGAGCTGCCGCCTTTGCACGTGCGCATCACGACCCGCGAAGAGGCCGGTTTTTCGGTGGTCGCGGTGGAAGACACCGGCCCCGGCATAGACGATGTGGCTTTCCGAAACGCACCTGCGTCCGATGCGTCGCCCGAAAGCTCGAGCGCCAACCCCTCCACCGCGCTGGCAAACGTTCGCGAGCGCCTGGCCGCATGCGGAGGCTCGCTCGAAATCGCCCCGCGCATGAGCGGCGGCACCACGGCGATCATCCGCATCCCGTCAGCAAGCGCTGATTCGGCGTCACGCGCCGACAAGAAAGGCGCGTTTCCTTAAATGCGCAGCGTGATGATGTTCAGGTCGAGCGTGCTGACGTACGTGACGTCTTTGGCCATGGCGCACACCAGCTTGATGCCCATGTTCACGGTGGGGTCGTCGCTCTCGTTCAGCTCGATCCACTTCACAGGGTCGAATGCCCGGCAATTGTCGCGCAAGCGCAGCACCCACCCGTCATCGAAATGCACGATGCGGATTTCCAGGAGCTTTCCCTCGTCTTCGGCAAAGCCGTATTCCACGACGTTGCTGCCCAGCTCCTCGATGAACAGCGACACGTGGTAGCACGTCTTGCCATCGGCGCCCTTGCTCTTGCAGAACTGCTTCGCGTGCTCGCACGCCGGAACCACCTCGTCGAACTTGGAAATCTTGATGTCGAGCACCTCGTCGGCCGACGCGCCGAACGGCTCCTTCAGGAAGAGGAAATCCTTCGCGCGCCGGGGGATACCGCGTTTCAGCGCAGCCGCGAGCGCGAAAATGGCGACCGTGGTAATCAATTCGCCCAGGGGCAGGGCAAGCCACACCGCATCGGAGTCAAGCGCACCCTGCAACGCAAGCGCGGGCACAGACACGAAAACGAAGTTCTGCAGGAAGCAGAACAGCGCCGACAGCCCGGTGCGCCGCATGCCTTGCGTGTAATTGACAAACGCGTTGTTAACGCCGTACAGGATAGCGCTGAAAGCATAGAAGCGCAGGCCGCGTTCGGCGAGGGCGACCATTTCAGCGCCGCTCGAGCTTCCGAACAAAGGCGCTATGACACCCGCCAGCGCGAAAACCGCCACGGCGAGCACCACGCCGATTGCGAATGCGGTGCGCATGGCCACGCTCACGAGCCGTTCGGCGGAGCTGCGGTCCTGCTCGCCGAGTATCATGCCGGCGATCATGCCCGTCGTCATGCCCACGCCGATGAGGACGCATGACACGAACCCCTGCACGACGGTCAGGGCGCCGAAAGCGCCGACGGCCATCGTCGACGCGGCGGTGGCGAGCAGTATCTGGTTCAAGGTGAAGCTACGCGCCATGGTGGACACGTTTCCCACGGCAGACGGGCAACCCGCAACCAGGATGTCCTTCAAGTCCGCGAGCTTCAAACCGGCAAGCGAGAACTTGAAGATGATGTTGGACTTCCTGAAATGCAGCAACATGATTACGAGCGCCACGAGGTAGCTGATCGTCGTCGCAAGGCCCATACCGAACATCCCCCCGCCGATGAGAAGCACGTTCAGAAGGTCACCCGTTATGTTGAGCGCTGTCATGGTTACGACCGCCACGATAACCCGCATCGAATCGCCGTCGAGGCGCATGAGCGAGTTGAACTCGAACAACATGATGGTCGCCGGAAACGAGAACGCCAGGCCGACCAGGTAATCGCCAACCAGCGGCTGAAGATTGGCAGACGATCCGCGCGCGCCGAGGAACGACGTGATGTCCTGGGTGAACAAAAGTACGCCTGCCACGAGCACCGCCGATATGACGAGCGTGGCGATCATGCACACCGAGAAGACGTTGCGGGCGCGCTTCACGTTGCCTTTACCCAGGTTCAAGGCACACAGAACCTGCGTGCCTTCGGTCATGAGGCCGCTGAGAGCGGTCACGAGGTTCGTGATTGGCGCCGCCAAGGTATACGCCGCCATGCATTCGGGACCCAAGAACCTGCCGATGACGATGCCGTCGATGACGATACCGAGCATCGTCACGATAACGGCCGCCGTCATGCTGATAAGGCTGCTCTTGAACACCCTGTCTATGAGGGATTCGCTCTTCTTCAAATCGTTACACCAATCGCGTTTCCGGCCGGACGGATGAAAGTGAGGCTAACAAATCAGACTACTCGTTCGTTGAGCCGCCTTTATGGGGGCGTTCCAATATGTCACGGGTTTCTTCGCCGCTTTCCCGATCGAACGGACAAACTAATCTGGAACGTACAGCACGATTCACATACGCATGAGACCCCGACGGCCGTCCGCTCGCGGAGGCCCGAAAAGACACGAAGCGGAACAACATTGGACAACGTTAACGAAAAATTCAAGCTCACAGCAGATGCCTGTTTTGAGGCAGCCAAGCTCATCGCCGATTTCTGCTCGGAAATGAAGCTCGACAAGAAGGACGCGACTCGCTACCGGCTGGCCGCCGAGGACTGCCTGGCCCATTGGCTCGATAGCGGGCTTGCAGGCAATGCACTCACGGTTCGCATGGGCAAGCGCTTCAGGACGCCCTTCATCTCGCTCGAAGCGGAAGGCCCGCAAGACGACCCGGGCGCCGCAGACGACGAGGACTTCGGCCCGTACTGCAATAGCGTGCTCGTCAGCATGGGGCTCGAACCCGAATACAGCTACGAGCGCGGGCGCAACCGCGTGTTGTTCCGGCTTAGGCGCAAGCCCCTGAACCAGCTGGTGACCCTCGCCATCGTGCTCGTCTCCGCGCTAGCTGTGGGCTTCGCAGGCATGCTGTTGCCCGGCGACATGCGCGAGGGGTTGCTCACCGGCATCGTTCAGCCGCTCTACAGCACGTTCTTCGACCTGCTCAGATGCATCGCGGGGCCGATGATCTTCCTGTCGGTCGCCTGGGGCATCTACGGCATCGGCGACGTGGAGACCCTCGGGCGCATCGGCAAGCGGCTGATGCTGCGCTTCCTGCGCTTCACCGGCCTGGTGGTGCTCTGCGCGTCGCCGCTGTTCTGCGTGCTGGGCCCCGGCCTGTCGGAATCGTCGGGCGGCAACAACCAGCTTGCCTCCATCACCGAAATGGTGCTGGGAATCGTGCCGCCCAACATCGTGGAGCCCTTCTTGTCGGGCAACACGCTGCAAATCATCTTCCTGGCGGTGGCGGCATCGCTCGGCCTGCTGTACCTGGGAAAGCGTGTGAGCGGCGTGGCCGAGGGCATCGACCAGGTGAACGCCCTGGTCGGCTTCCTCATGGCCGCCGTAAGCAAGATCGTGCCGTTCGCGATATTTCTCGTGGTGGTCAACATGATCTGGTCGGGCACGCTGCAATCGCTCGGCGGCGTGTGGAAGCTGATCGTGATCGGCTTTGTCGCTTTAGCCGTTGCGGCAACCGTGTTCTTGGCAACGACCGCCGTGCGGCGCAAGGTCGGCATCGGCGTGCTGGTGAAGAAGTGCCTGCCCTCCTTCACGATAGCGCTCACCACCGCGTCTTCCATAGCGGCTTTCGAATCGAACACGCAGACATGCGAGAAGAAATTCGGCATCGAGAGCGGGCTGACGGGCTTCGGGTTGCCGCTCGGTATGGTGATGCACCGCCCGATATGCGCCACTAACTTCCTGCTCGTCACGTTCTTCTTCGCCGGCGAGTACGGCGTGGCGTGCGACCCCGTGTGGGTGGCCATGGCCGTGTTCGTCGCGTGCGTACTGGCCATCGCCGCGCCGCCTGTCCCCGGCGGCAGCGCCGTGGTGTTCACCATGCTGTTCGCGCAGATGGGCATTCCCGCAGAAGCATTGGCGCTCGCGCTGGCGGTCGACGTGGTCGCGGATTTCTACGTCACGGCCTTCGAGCAGGTCTGCATGCTCAACACGCTCGTCAACGTGTCTTCCGAACTCGACATGATCGACGCAGACACCCTGCGCGCCGCCTAACCGCCCCGCGCGGCAAAAAGGCCGTGACGTTCTGGAACATCGGGGCATCGCGGGGATGAGAGCCTCCGAGGCGCGCGTAAGATGTGAGCCACGGACACAATGCGACATGCGACATCGACAGAAAGACCAGCTAAATAAAGTCAAGGGGTTTTCCAGACTTTTTAGAAAGAACTTTGACAGGTGAATATGGGACAAAGAACGCTCATCCCGGGCGTTTCCGGACATGCGGGTGCGAGGCCCGGCTGGAGGCGGGGCCTTG
>JAFUBE010000358.1 GCA_017460365.1 Eggerthellaceae bacterium | reverse complement strand
CGCCCCGGTTCGGGTCTGGCGGCAGGCGGGGCGGAGAAGTGCGTGTGTCAGTTCGGCTTCGAACCGTGTTTTGCGGACATGGCCGTGGGCTGTGTGGTAATGTTTCCAGCAACAAACTATCGTCCACGAAAGGCCACCACATGCATGGGTTCACTATTACGTCGCGCGAGGCGCTGCCCGAGATCGACGGCACTGCGATCGAGGGCGTCCACGAAAAATCGGGCGCTCGCCTGCTCTTCCTGCAAAACGACGACAACAACAAGTCGTTCGCGATAGGCTTTCGCACGCCGCCGCGCGACGACACGGGCGTCTTCCACATCCTGGAACACTCGGTGCTGTGCGGCTCAGACCGCTTCCCGGTGAAAGAACCGTTCGTCGACCTGCTGAAAAGCTCGATGCAGACGTTCCTGAACGCCATGACGTTTGCCGACAAGACGCTGTACCCGGTCGCGTCGACCAACGAGCAGGACCTGTTCAACCTCATGGACGTCTACCTCGACGCGGTTTTCCATCCCAACATCTACAACAAACGCCAGATCTTCGAGCAGGAAGGCTGGCATTACGAGCTGACCGACGACGGCGGGCTCGTGTACAACGGCGTGGTGTACAACGAGATGAAAGGCGCGTTGTCCGATGCGAACGACGTGCTGTACGACAAGATCCAGGCGCTGCTGTTCCCGGGGACGTGCTACGCGTTCGAGTCCGGCGGCACGCCCGAGGCCATCCCCACGCTCACGTACGAGAACTACCTCGACGAGCATCGGCGCCATTATCGCACCGACAACAGCTACATCATCTTGTACGGCAACCTCGACATCGATCGCGCGCTCGCTTTCCTCGACGAGCGCTACCTCACGCCGATTGCCGACGAGCAGCGCGAACGCGACGATGCGCGTGCAGCGGAAGGGCTCGAAGCTCTCGTGCCGCGCGAGATAGAAGCTGATGCCAGCCAGCGTTTCGTATCGATGCCCCAGCTCAGCGACCGATGCGGAGGTTCGCGCGACGATTCGCTCACCGTTGCCGTGCCCGACGGGTTCAACCTGCCCGCGCGCGTCGCGCACGTGCGCCAAACGATGGACACCGCTCCCGAAAACGCATGTGCGGCCTGCGGATACGTGATCGGCACTGCGTCGGAGCGCGTGCGTTCGATGGCAGCCGAGATTCTGCTCGACGCCCTGTTCGGAAGCAACGAAGCGCCGCTGAAGCGGGCCCTGCTCGATGCGGGGGTTGCGCATGACGTGCGCACGTACGTGTCCGACGCGCTGGCGAATCCGTTCGCGCTCGTGCAGCTGCAGATGCCGGCGGAAGGCGCAGGCGAGCGCCTGTGCGATTTGCTCGCCGAAGAGGTGCGCAAACTCGTAGGCGGCAACTTCGACCGGGAGCTTGTCGAAGCGGCGATTTCGCACGCCGAGTTCCACATGCGCGAGCACGATTTCGGCATGTCCGACGGCGTCGCGTACGCTGTGCTGTCGCTTTCGGGCTGGCTGTACGACGATTCGGCGGCCACGGCGAACCTGCGTTACGAGAAGGAGTTCGCCGAGCTGCGCGAACTGCTCGCCGACGGATACTTCGAGCAGCTGGCGGTCGAGCTTTTCTGCGAGAACGGCCAGGTTGCATCAGCGGAAATCGTGCCGACGCCCGGGCATTCCAACGACGAGGCGCGCGAACGGCTTGCCGAGAAGGCGCAAACCCTGACCGACGACGACCGCGCCCGCATCGCCGCCGAAGTGGAACTGCTGCGCGAGCTTCAGGAGGCGCCCGATTCGCCCGAAGCACAGGCCACGCTGCCGCGTCTTTCGGTGGCCGACATCGACGACGCGCCGGAAGAGCCTCGCGTCGATCTCGATTGGAAGACGCCCATCACCTGCGTGCGCCACAGCGTTCAGACGCGTGGCATCGCGTATGCGTACCGCTATTTCGACCTCGACGGCGTGCCCTTCGAAGACCTTCCCTACGTTTCGGTCCTCTCGAACGTGCTCGGCAAGCTCGACACCGCGCGACATACGGCGGCCGAGCTCGACACGCTCGCCCAGGGCAAGCTGGGGAACATGACGTTTTTCAGCGACGTGTTCGAACGCAAAGGCGCCATCGGGCAGGTTTGCCCCAAGTTCGTCGTGAGCGCATCGGCCCTGTCGAAGAACGCGCAGTGGCTTTCCAGGTTGCCGCGCGAGGTCATGCTGGAAACCGATTTCGCGAGCGAAACGAGTCGCGCGAAGATTCTCGACGTGCTGAAGCAGCGCAAGATCGTGATCGAGCACGCGTTCTCGAACTCGGGGCATTCGTGCGCGTCTGCGCGCCTGAAGTCGTACTACACGCAGGCCGGCGTCGTGCGCGAGCAGCTCGGCAACGTGGGGTTCTACCGATTCCTGTGCGAGCTCATCGAGCAGTACGACGAACGCGCGGACGATCTGGCTGAAAACCTGGAACGCGTGGCCGGGCTCGTGTTCTGCGACGATCGCTGCACGGTGAGCTTTGCCGGCTCCGATGCCGATTACGATGCGTTCTGGCTGTCGGGCCCTGGTTGCAACCGGAAGAGCGATGGGGAAACGCGCCTGGTCATACCCGAGTCGAAGGTGCTCAACGAGGCGTTCGTCGTGCCGAGCGACGTGTGCTACGTCGCTACTGGCTGGGACCGCCGTTTGCTCGACGTGCCGTATTCGGGTACGTGGTCGGTCGCGTCGCGCGCGCTTTCGTACGACTACCTGTGGAACGAAGTTCGCGTGAAGGGTGGAGCGTACGGCGTGGGCTTCCAGTCGTTGCGTTCGGGGAACATGCGGTTCTACTCGTACCGCGACCCGCATCTCGACGACACGCTCGCCCGCTTCGACGCGGCAAGCGACTGGCTGTCGTCGTTTGAACCGTCGCAAGAGGCGCTTGAGGGCTTCATCGTGGCCACGGTCGCCGGCATCGATGCGCCAGTGAAGCCGCGTGAGCTCGTGCGCCGGCAGATGGGTGACTTCTTCACGCTGCACAAGCCCGAAGAGCGCACCGAGCGACGCCGCGAGGTGATCGCCACGACGGCCGCCGACGTCCGCGAGCTGGCCGGCGCCGTCCGCGCAGCCACCGACAAGCGCGCCATTTGCGTGTTCGGCAACCGCGAGATCCTGCAAGGCGCGAAGGCCGACCTGAAGATCATCCCGCTTGTCGGGTAACCGCTGCGATATGGCGTGACACTTCTCGTCAGACACGATCTGGCGCAGTCCGCAGGGTTCGGCGCTGACGCGCCGCGGGCGGCACGAGTGCCGCCCCTACGGAGTCGGCCCGCCCCTGCGGAAACCCCCGCAGAGTCGGCCCGGCCTTGCGGAAACCTCCGTAGG
>JAFUBE010000357.1 GCA_017460365.1 Eggerthellaceae bacterium | reverse complement strand
GGGTAGAAGCGCCGGTTCGGGCCTGGCGGTAAGTGGGCAGCTCCGGGGCGGCGACGTTAGACGGCACGCCAGGTGGGGGTTTCGACCATGCGGACGTTGATGTAGGCGACGTTATCCTCGTTGTCAGCGAGAATCTGCAGGATGACGCGCTCCTTGTCGCGAATGTCCTCGGCTTTGCCGAAGGCGACTTCCACGCCGTTGTCGAGCACGAGCGTCGTCTCGGCGGTGCCGGCGGCAGAGACTTGCGTGACGCGACCGGCCAGCTCGGTGGTCAGGCCAGACACCACGTCGAGCGCGTTGTTCACGTTGGCGTCGGTGCACACTTGGCCGATCTCGGCTTTCGTGCCGTAGGGCACGTCCACGATGTGAAGCGCACTTGCCGCGTCTTCGTAGATTTTCGAGCTCGTGGTCTTCGCAGCATCGGAGTTCGCATCGGGAATGGGCATGAGCCACATATGGTCCGAGGCTATCGCCCAACGTTTTATCGATGCGCCAGCACTCGTGGGCACTTCCACGACCGCGAACACGCCCCGTTCGGTCACGTTGATCTCAAGCGTGTCGGGAAAGACGCGGTTGACCTGCGCGTCTGCAACCCAGGCGTTCTGCTCGATGCGCTTCTCGATGGTAGCCGTATCGACGCGCAGGAGCGTGGTGTCTTTGGGAACGTTCGCAAGCTGGGCCATCTCGTCGCTGGTAAGGTGTTCCACGCCCTTAACCTCGACATTGGCAATCGCGAATAGCGGCGAATTGTACAGCGCCACGCCCCCCACTATGAGCGCCACCACTACAGCCGCAATGACACCGATGCGTAAAAAGTGCTGCCTCGAAGACTGCTTCGCGCGCTTCATGCGATCAGCTCGGCGCAACTCCCCCACGCTCGTCGACGCATACTCGGTTTCTTCTTTCGATCCTCTAACCCGCGACGAACGCGTCGTGCGCGTGGCGCTGAAAGCCTGTTGCCGGGCGTCGGCCCGCTGACGTGACAGCGAATTCGCCTGCCGCGTGGTCGCACGCGGAGCCTGCCGCGTATAGCTGCCCTGATACGATGGGCTTGCGGGACGGGAGCTGCCGTGGGAACGCGACCGCGAGCCCGGTTGCGTGCGCCCGGCGTTGGCCTGGCGCATGTCGCGCGAGGTACCGCGCATCGACTGACGCCCCGAAGCGCGAGAACCCGAATAGCTGTTTCTGTCGCCTCTTCTGGCCACCTAGCGCGCCTGCTCCTCGAGGGCAGCGACGATCTGCCCGGCGATGGCGGTCACGTCTCCAGCGCCCATCGTGATGACGAGGTCGCCGTCGTTGACGATATCGCACACATGCGGCACGACATCGAGCCTGCGCGGCACGTAGTGCACGGGCGGATGACCTTCGTGGTCGAGCACCACCTGGACGAACGTCTTGCCGGACACGCCGGGAATGGGCGTCTCGCCCGCCGAGAAAACATCCATGAACGTAACTGTGTCGGCGCAATCGAACGCGGCGCCGAATTCCTCGTGAAGCACTTCGCAAAACAACGATGCGCGCGAATAGCGATGCGGCTGGAACACGACGTGCACATTTCTGTAACCGAGTTTCGAAGCGGCCGCGAGCGTCGCCGAAATCTCGGTTGGATGATGGGCGTAGTCGTCGACGACCGTGACGCCGCGCGCTTCTCCCACGAGGTCGAAGCGGCGCTTCACGCCGGCAAACGAGCGCAATGCACGCGCCGCGTCGGCAGCTGGAAACCCGAGCGCATCGACAAGGCCTATGGCACCTGCGGCATTGAGCACGATGTGTCGCCCGGGGTTTTGCGGAATGCGAGACTCGACAACCTCCCCCGAGGGCAAGCGCACCGAGAAATCGCTGCTGAGCCCATGCGGCTCGTACGACAAGATCGCGATATCGCATGACTCGTCGAACCCGTATGTGATGAACGGCTTGCCGGTCGAGCGCGCAACCTCCACGAGCGATTCGTCTTCGCCGCACACGACAACCGGCCCGCCTTCGGCAACCGAACCGATGAAAGCCGCGAACTTCTCGCGAATTTCCCCGAGGTCGCGGTAATGGTCGAGATGGTCGGCCTCGATATTGGTGATTAACACCGCTGCCGGAGACAGGTACCTGAACGACTTGTCAGACTCGTCGGCCTCTACGACATAGCGCCGACCCGTCCCCGAGTGGGCATTCGAACCGTAAGCGCGCACGATACCACCGATGAGAAACGTGGGTTCGTCGCCCATTGCGTCGAGCACGCTTGCGACCATCGACGACGTGGTTGTTTTGCCATGGGTGCCCGCCACCGCAATCGTGTCGAGCCCCACGCCGAGGCGAGCAAGCATCTGGGCGCGATGCCAGATCGTAAGGCCGCGCTCCTTCGCCGCGATAAGCTCGGGGTTGTTGTCGAGCACGGCAGTGGTCACCACCACAACGTCGGGTGGGCTCGCCGGGATATTGTCGGGTTTATGCGGACCTATGGCAACTCGTATGCCGACTTCTTTCAGCTGCTTGGTGTAACGGCTTTCCTTGATGTCGGACCCGGTGACGGCCATGCCCTGGTCATGCGCTACACGCGCGATGCCGCTCATGCCCACCCCGCCGATGCCGATGAAATGCACCGACTGGATCGTGTTGTC
>JAFUBE010000356.1 GCA_017460365.1 Eggerthellaceae bacterium | reverse complement strand
GGCGCTCGCCATCTACTAGCACGCTCCGCCGGGCCCGACCGCCCCACTTGCCGCCAGACCCACAGCGGGGCAATTGCGCGGACTACCCCACTTACTGCCAGACCCAAAGTGGGGTAGTCCGCGCAATTGCCCCGCTTTGGGTCTGGCGGCAAGTGGGGCGGTCGGGCCCGGCGGAGCTTGCTAGTAGATGGCGAGCGCCATGCTGCCACATTGGGCGTAGACGTCGGCGAAGCGCGCGGCGTCGCGCTCGACGAGGCCCGTGAGGGGATCGCTCACGAGCGCCTTGTCGCCCGCGAAGCCGTAGAGCACCACGCAGTGCTCGTTGCTGTACCACTCGACCCCGTTGTCGAAAGCACGTGCGAACTGGGGATCGCTCAGGTCCATCGTGGTCCACACGAGAACGGGATACCCCATGTCGACCAGGTTTTTCAGCGAGTCGAACGACGCGCTGCTTAAATCGTGCGCTTGCACCGACTCGCCGATGCTGGCCAGGTACTCGTTCGCCGCAGCCGCGATTCCCGGCGGATAGCCGGCGCCTTCCGAATAGGGGCTTCCCGAATAGCCGGTGGCGAAATGGCCGTCGATCTCGAGGTGGTCCTTCACAATGCGGTCGAGGTCGACGTCGATTCCCATGCTCTCGAGCGCGATGCCGAGCGACACGAGCTCGCAACCGCCGCTCATGACCGAGTTCTGAAGCTTCGAGGTTACCCGCGCGGCGTAATCGGCGCGCACGACGGGAAAGCCGCCGTTGTCTTCCGCCTGCGCAGCGCTGTCGTCTAAGCCGCTGAACGCGGAACGGGTGGAATCGGCGAACGCCTGCGAGTCGAGCCCGGCGTGACTGCGCGCAATCGAAAGCGGTACCAGGCACACGACGACGAGAAGCGCGGCCACCAGCGCGATATGAGGCCAACTGAACCTCGAACGTGTGGCGACGCCGTGCCTACCCACCTTGACCTGCTGCGGGTTTTTCGCATGCTTGCCTTGGACCGCCATCTCACCTGCGCTTTCAGGCTATGACCCACCTGAACGGGTTTAGTGCCTGCTCTTCCGACGATTTCCAATTTATTGTGTTCAATATAATAGATTTATACCATATAAAGTGCATCTAACGAGGCGCACTTCGAGGAAATGTTGGGGCATCCGAGGCCATTTGCCGCAGTTCGCCCCGATGTTACCCTGAGCGAAGGAGCTGGGGTGCTTGAGATGGGCGGCTCCGCGGTTCGCGGCATGGGATGGTATCCGGTCTGACGTGAAGTGTCACACGATGGCGATAAGGACGCGTCTAGAATGGTACATGTGCGAATCGGCGGGCGACGACCCGGGAAGGTGGCAATGCGCACGGGAGAAAAAAGGAAGCTTGTCGCGGCCATCGCGGTGAACGCGCTGGTGATCGTGCTCGAGGTGTGGGCCGTCGGCGTCGGCGTGGCGGAGCATGGCCTTGCGGGCAACTTCGTGTACTACACGCAATGCTCGAACCTGTTCGGTGCCATCGCCTGCGCGGCGTGCCTTGTAGGCGAGGTGCGCGAGCTTCGCGGCGGGCGCGGAATCGGGCGCGGCGTGCGACTGCTCAAGTATGCCGCGTCGTGCTGCTTGCTGATGACGCTCGTCGTAGTGGTGGCCGTGCTGGCGCCCATGCTCGAATACATCGGACGGCCCGGCTACTACCTCATGTTCGTCGAAGGCGCGAGGCCGGTGACGCATTTCGCCGCACCGCTTCTCGTCGGCGCTTCCTACGCGATCTTCGAGGCCGAGCGACCGATGTCGGTCAAAGGCAGCCTCGTCGGCGTGGTGCCCACGCTCGCGTACGCCGCCGTCGCGTACCCATGCAACATCGCGCGCCTGTGGGACGGCCCCTACCCGTTCCTGCAGGTGTGGAACATGCCCGTCTGGGCCGCGCTGCTCTGGTTCGTCGCGCTGCTCGTGCTCGCCTTCGCGCTCTGCCAGGTGATCCGCCTCGCCGCGAACGCCCTCGGGCGCTGAGAGCCGCATCCGAGGGCGTGACACTTCTCGTCAGACACGATC
>JAFUBE010000355.1 GCA_017460365.1 Eggerthellaceae bacterium | reverse complement strand
TCGAAATCACCATAGGAGCGGCTAGCTTGAACCGCTACTGGAAACTGCCCCACTTACTGCCAGACCCAAACCAGGACACTGCCGCACGACTGCCCCACTTACTGCCAGACCCAAAGTGGGGTAGTTTCTAGGATTGCGCTTCGGAAGAAGTGCAATCCGCGAAACTGCCCCATTTTGGGTCTGGCAGTAAGTGGGGCAGTCGCGGTTCCGGGTCAGATGGGAAACGAGCAAATCAGAACTGTTCGCTGAAGATGGCGCGTCCGACGCGGATTATGGTGGTGCCTTCGGCAACGGCTTCGCGCCAGTCATCGGTCATGCCCATCGAAAGCTCGGTCAAGTCGGGATAGTCGCCCTGCAGCGCATCGCGAAGTTCGCGCAGACCGGCAAACGTTTTGCGCGCCACTTCGAGATCGCCTTGCGGCGCCATGGTCATAAGGCCCCGGACTTTCACGTTCGGCAAACTGGCGCAGGCGTCAAGCAGGGCTTTCACCCCTTCGGGAGCAAGGCCGCTTTTGCTCTGCTCTCCCGAAACGTTCACCTCGAGCAGGACATCTTGCACGATGCCCCTCTCCCGGGCGATTTCATCGATTTTGCGAGCATGGCGTTCTTGGTAAAGCGAATGGACGAGTGCTGCGCGCCCCACGATATCGCGGATACGACGCGACTGGATGTTGCCGATGAAATGCCAGATCGCATCCGTGAACCGGTCGGCCTTGCCCATCAGCTGGTCCGGGCGGTTCTCGCCGAAGTCGCACGCGCCGCCCTCGATTGCCAGCGCCACGTCTTCAGGGCCCACCGTTTTCGAAACGGCTACCAACGTGACTTCTCTGCGCTTGCGCCCCGCCGATTCGCACACTTGCGCCAATTCGGCATCCACTGCGATGTATCGCTCCCTGGTCGTCATGCCCGCCCTCCAAGCTGTCGTCATCATCATGCGTAGGGTACCACACGCCGAAGCGTGACACTTCTCGCCAGACGCGTTCCGACTGGCGAATAGCGGCTCAGAAAGCCACGGCAAAAGCCGAGTGCCGACCGCAATTACCGGATGTGGCACGATAGGAGAAGTAGCGGTCGGGATTGCATTTGGTGCAGATGTGTGCATCGGCTATGCGCTCGGGCAGCAGACCGGCCGTTACCAGGTCGGCGGACACCGCCGCAGCAAGGCTTACATGCCGAGGCGCTGAAACGGCCACGTCTCCGAATTCATCCTTGAAGCGGGATTCGACATCGGGGCCAACTTCGAAGCATTCTGAGCGGATATGGGGACCGATATATGCGTTGCATTCAGGCGGAAGCGCATCGTCGCCGCGCACGAGCTCGCGTGCCGCTTTCAGGGCAATGTGTGCGATTGCGCCGCGCCATCCGGCGTGCACGACCGCAAACTTCCCCGTCGGCGACACGATGACAAACAACAGGCAATCCGCAGAGTTCAACAATGCGGCAACCCCCGAAACGCCGACAAGCACGCCGTCGGCTTCGGGATTACCCTCCTCGGTTGCCCATATCAATTCGGTCCCGTGCACCTGCGATGGCGCGACGAGCTGCGCATCGGGCACACCGGCTGCTTCGCACACGATACGCCGGTTACGTGTGACGGCACCGATGTCGTCGCCCACGTGGCTCGCGCAATTCAAACTGGAATACTGGCCCGTGCTCACTCCCCCGTCGCGCCCGGTGAACGCGATGCGAACACCCGTGTTCGCGAAGAGGGCTTTGTCGGTGAGCGCAACAAGGCGACGCGCCCCCAAAGGGAGCGCGTCGAGAACGGGAAGTGGAAGGGTTGCCTTTGCGGACATGCTTAGCGCTGGCGGCGCAGGAAATCGGGGATATAGTCCTCGTCGTTGATGCGACCGCCCGTTGACACGTTCGTGCGAGCAGGGGCAGATGCGCGACCGTATTGCTGGTTAGCAATACCCGCGCTCGAAGCAGGCGACTGCGCAGGATTGAGTGCAGCCGACGCGGTGGCGGCAGAAGTCTGGGTCGTGGAAGCGAACAGGTCTTGGCGCGAATAATCGCGTTTGGGAGCACTGTAGCTGTTCTGGTTGTTCGCAAAGCCCGTTGCAATTACGGTGATGCGCACGGCATCGCCCATCGACTCGTCGACGATCTGGCCATAGATGATAGTAGCGTTTTCGTCGGCACAAGCCTCGACAATGCGCGCCGCCGCATCGACCTCGGTGAGCGTGAGATCAGGACCGCCCGCGATGGAGAACAGCACGCGAGAAGCGCCGGCGATGGTCGCCTCGAGCAGATTGGAATTCGTAGCCTGCTGCGCAGCATCGAGCGCACGGTTCTCGCCGGTGGAAACGCCGATGCCCATCATGGCGGTGCCGGCGTCCTTCATCACCGTGCGGATGTCGGCAAAGTCGAGGTTGATGAGGCCCGGGATGGTGATGAGGTCGGTCACGCCCTGGATGCCCATGCGCAGGGTATCGTCGGCGATGCGAAACGCGTCGAGCATGCTGGTCTTCTTGTCGACGACCTCGAGCAGGCGGTCGTTCGGGATGACGATGAGCGTGTCGACCTTCTGGGAGAGCAGCTCGACGCCCTGATCGGCCTGGTTGCGACGCGTGCGACCTTCGAACGAGAAGGGTTTGGTCACGATGCCCACGGTCAGTGCGCCGATTTCCTCGCGCGCAATCTGCGCGATCACGGGAGCGGCGCCGGTACCCGTGCCGCCGCCTTCGCCTGCGGTCACAAACACCATGTCGGCTTCGGCGAGCACCTGGCGGATTTCATCGCGGCTCTCTTCGGCGGCCTGCGCGCCCACCTCGGGATTCGCGCCGGCGCCGAGGCCCCGCGTGAGATCCTCGCCGATGTGCACGGTCTGGTCGGCGTCCGACATGAGCAGGGCTTGGCGGTCGGTGTTGACGGCGATGAATTCGACACCCTTCACACCGGCTTCGACCATGCGGTTAACGGCGTTCGTACCGCCACCGCCCACGCCGACGACCTTGATGACCGCCAAATGTTCGGACGCTGGATTATAAGGCATGATTTACTCCCCTGTTCGTTTTCCGTTTAAGCTGCGGTTCGTATTACTGCTAAACCAGATTGCAGTTTTACACAAAGCAAAGGTGAATGCAACAGAACTAGGCCAATCATCAGGCAATGGGCATGCGGTGCGCGCTTTCCGCCGAGCCCGAACCGAGACCGCCCCGGAGCTGCCCACTTACCGCCAGGCCCGAACCGGCGCTTCTACCCCACTTACTGCCAGACCCGAAGTGGGGTAGTTTCGCGGATGTGCGCTTCTCTTGA
>JAFUBE010000354.1 GCA_017460365.1 Eggerthellaceae bacterium | reverse complement strand
TCGGCCGCCACGTCGGGGTCGCTGATGAAGTTGTGCACCTGGCCGCCGAACTTCGCCAACACGCGCTTGTTGATGCCCGATGCTGCCATCTTCGTATCGGTGACGATGGAGCACCCGCCTGCGAGCGCCTTCACGCCGAGCGTGGTCGCATGTTCGGAAAATACCAGGTTGTCCGCGTAATCGAAATCGGCCGACGTGTGGATGACGCGCTTCACGACAAGCTCGTTTTCCGCATCGATCACGCGGTCGCCCAACTCGCTCGTGATAATCTCGAAGCTGCGCGCATCGAGATCGGCCGGTTTCACGAACTCCAGCTTGTCCAAACTGCTCATGTCTCCCCTTTCCCTTCCGGTTGTGCCGCTAACGCAACGCTCATGCGCCTTCCTCGATGATGCGGTAGATCAGTTCCATGTCCATGTTATCGCGCATGGCGCGGGCCAGCTTGTCGTATTGCTCTTCTTTGTAGGCTTTCATGTCGTGTGCGCGGACGTCGGCCGCATCGAGGCCCTTCGCCTCGAAAAGCGGGCTTGCCAGCGCTTCGGCGCATTCCTTCGTATCGAATATACCGTGGATGTAGGTGCCGTACACGTTTCCGATGCCGACCACCGGTGCCGTGACGGGCTCGCCTTCCAGGGTCGTGGTGCCCATGTGTATCTCGTAGCCTTCCACCGGCATGCCGGACAGCGCCGCGAGGGGGCCTTCCAGCTTCCCGATGCTCGTCGCCACGCGCACCTGGCGCTTGGCGGGCTCGAACACCGTGCGCGTGGGAAGCAGCCCCACGCCGCGGATGGTGCCGCCGCCTTCCATGCCATGCGGGTCGCTCACCTCGAGCCCGAGCATCTGGTAGCCGCCGCAGATGCCGACGATCGGAGTGCCCGCAGCCGCGCGCTTCAGCAGCACCGTTTCGATGCCGCTTTCCCGCAGCCACTTCAGATCGGCGATCGTGTTCTTCGTGCCAGGCAAGATGATAAGGTCGGGCTCGCCCAAGTCGGACGCCCGCTGCACATAGCGCACGCCCACTCCCTCTATGGCAGACAGCGCGATGAAGTCGGTGAAGTTCGACACCTTCGGCAAGCGGATGACTGCGATGTCGACCGCTGCGCCGGTTGCGCGGACCGACAGGCGGTCGGACATGCTGTCCTCGTCGTCGATGTCGACGAGCGTGTACGGGATGACACCTGCAATGGGCACGCCGCTGCGCTCGCGGAGTATGTCAAGGCCTGGGTCGAGTATGGTCTTGTCGCCGCGGAACTTGTTCACGACGAGGCCCTTCACGCGGGCGCGTTCGTCGTCTTCGAGCAGCATCAGCGTGCCGAGCAGCTGCGCGAACACGCCGCCGCGGTCGATGTCGCCCACGAGCAGCACGGGGGCGGAAGCCATGCGCGCCATGCCCATGTTCACGATATCGTCGTCTTTAAGGTTCACCTCGGCGGGGCTTCCCGCTCCCTCGATCACGATGACGTCGAAGCGGCTCGCGAGGTCGCCGTAGGCTTTCATGATGTCGGGAATTAATTCGTGCTTGTAGGCGAAGTAATCGCGCGCGCTCATCGTGGCGCGGGCCTGGCCGTTCACGATGACCTGGCTTCCCGTGTCGTTCGTTGGCTTCAGCAAAATCGGGTTCATGGTGACTTCGGGAGCAATGCCGGCCGCTTCGGCCTGCACGACCTGAGCGCGCCCCATCTCGGCGCCATCAGCGGTGATCGCCGAGTTCAGCGCCATGTTCTGCGACTTGAACGGGGCGACGCGCAGCCCGTCCGGCGCGAAGATGCGACACAGACCCGCCACGAGCAGGCTCTTGCCGGCCCCCGACATCGTGCCCTGCCCCATGATGGCCTTCGCCGTCATAGGCATACCTCCTCAATCGCGGCGAGAAGCGCCGCGTTCTCATCGGCCGTTCGCACGGCGATTCTATACCCGTTCTCGTCGAGCCCCTCGAAATTGGCGCAGCGCCTGATGAGGAACCCGCGCTGCAGCAGCGGCTCGTACAGTTGAACATCGCTTTTGAACAAGAGGTAGTTCGCCTCGCTTGCGATGACGCGCATCCCGCACGATGCGAGTCCGCCGGCGAGCACCTCCCGCTGCTCGTCCACGAAAGCGCGCGAGCGCTCGATCCACCCCGGCACGCCCAGCGCGGCCACACCCGCCACCTGCGCCGGCGTCGAGACCGCCCACGGCTGGCCCGCTTCCCCGATGCGCGCGACCAGCTCCTCGTCGGAACAGATCCCGTACCCGAGCCTGAGGCCCGCCATGGCGTACATCTTCGTGAACGCGCGCATCACGACGAGGTTGGGGTAACGTGCGCACAGGCCGACCGCCGAGGGCCGTTCCGTGAAATCGAGGAAGCACTCGTCGAGCACCACGACGGCGCCTGCGCGACGGGCGGTGCACACGACCCTCTCGATGAGGTCGAGGCTCACTGTGAGCCCCGTCGGGTTGTTCGGCGTGCAGACGAACACGATGTCCGCGCCGGCCGAAGCGTTCGCACCCTCGTCGCGATCGCGGTTGAAGAAACCTTCGTCGAGGACGCGGCCGGTGAAAGCGAAGCCGTCTTCCTCGCGCAACCGATGGCGCTCGATGGTCGCCCCCACCCGCTCGAGTGCCTGCTCGTAGCCGGAGAAGCATGGCGCGGTGACGAGCGCGCGGCGCGGCGCGAGAACGGCGCACGCCCGGTCGATCAGATCGCTCGCGCCGGCCGTGCAGATGACCTGGCGAGTAGGCACGCCTGTCGCCTGCGCGATAGCCTGGCAAAGCTCGGTGCATTCGATGTCGGGATACGCCTCGAAATCGCGCACGCGCTCGCGCAGGACGCGCACCACCTCGTCGGGCATGCCGAGCGGATTGATGCTCGCCGAGAAGTCGACGACACCGCGATGCGCGTACACGTTCCCGCCGTGTTCGTACCTCTTCATCGACTACCTCCGACTCACCGCGACGACGAGCTCCGCGAGCACGAGGCCTAAAGCCGCCGTCGCGTACAGCAACCTGTTCGCCCGCGTGATGTCGGCGGGCTCGACGGGCCGCGTGTCGTCGCCGATCGTCGGCTTGTCGACGTATTTTCCGAAATAGCGAGCGCCGCCCGCGAGCTGCACGCCGAGGGCGCCCGCACAGGCGGCCTCGGTATGCGCCGAGTTGGGAGAGGCATGCGCCAGCCTATCGCGCTTGAAGATGCGCCGGGCGCCCGCGCCGTCGAGGCCCGCGAGCGGGGCAGCCAGGCACATGAGCGCGCCCGACACGCGCGCGGGCACGAAGTTCGCGATATCGTCGAGGCGCGCCGCGGCCGTCCCGAAGTGGCGATAGCGCTCGTTTTTATACCCCACCATGGAATCCATGGTGTTTATCGCCTTGTCCAGGGCGGCGAGGGGGGCGCCGCCGAGCCCC
>JAFUBE010000353.1 GCA_017460365.1 Eggerthellaceae bacterium | reverse complement strand
TCTTCAGCATAGCAACCCCCGAGTCATAATATGCTAAAGAAATAATACGTTTATATCTTTAGACCTGTCAAGGCTTCCCTTGCTCCGCCGAAGAGGCCACCTAGCGAATGAGCCGGAAAACAACCCCAACAGCTACAGGATATGGGTGCGACAGCAGCCTACCTGGTACGCGAATCGCTCGCGATGGCAAAGGATGCAGCAACGCTCGCCAAAAGGCGAATACGGTAGCGAAGGCAGCCCGCCCCGCCCGAAGGGCGATCGGGCACGCGCAGGCAACATGATCGACTCGTCAAAGCCCATCGAACAGCCTCCTCGCGTCGTGCCGCCGGCCGGGGAGCACCCCCGGAGGTAAAGACGCGCCTCGGTTGATCAAGCTTCGTTGGACTGCTGCAGCTCTTCAGCAGTTGCGCTCTCGACGGCTGCCACCATGCTGCTGATGACGTTCACGATGTTCTGGAGGCCGCCGCAGAAGAGCTCGAAGCACAACGCCAGCTGAATATCGGCCGTGGAGGCCAGGTACGTCGAGACTATCAGCATGCCGATGAGGATGGAGCCCGGCTGGTTGGGGGAGCCGGACGACATGAACAGCACGATGAGGCCGACGACCACGATGCTCAGCCACGACCCCTCGCTATTGGCGAAGAGGATGTAAGCCACGGAGATGAACATGAGGACGTAGCAGTTGCCGTCCAGGTTCGTCTGCGCCGTCACCGGAAGCTCCTTTTCCAGCCGCTCCCGCGAAAAGCCGAAGTTCTCGACGCAATAGCGTACGTTGTAGGGCACCGCGTCGATGATGGAGCCGATCTTGAAGTTCTCCTTCACGAGCGGCCAGAGCTTCCTCGCGAACTCCCGCACGCGCACGCCTTTCACCTTCAGCCGCAGGGCGTATATGGCGAGCAGGGGAACCGTGCACAGGAACACGTCCGCAGCGATTAACATGACCTGCAAAAAAGCCCCGATCTGGTCCGCCAGTAAGACCTCCAGGAAAAGCAGGAAGCACGCCAGCGGGAAGGCGCGCATCACGATCTGGGTCTGCCCGAGAACAGGTCGTAGCAGGCATCGATTGCGCGTTTCATCGTGGCGAAGCTTCTCCCGATGGTGACGAGCGCGCCGACGACGAGGAGCGCCACGACGATCATGGGGACGGGTGATATGGTCATGAAAGGCTCGAGGACATTCGACGGGACGATCTTGTCCACCGCCGCGGCGAGCGACCAGTTGCCAATCCCCGGATCGATCCTCAACGTCTCGCCGGCAACCAACCCGGCCGCCAGGACGTAGGCGATGGCCGCGATGGTGGCCACCACGATGGCGACGACGGACGAGCGCAGCGAGCCCACGAACCGCTTGCGCGAAGTTCGAATTACGCTCCGACACGATGAAGGAATCGGTCGCGTTCTTCAGCAGCGAGAAGAGCGTCATCGGGCCGTCCACCATGAGCACTGCGTTGGTGAACAGCTTCTCCAGGGGCGCCACCCACTGCTCGGCCAGCAAATGCCGCCCCGCGTCGTCATGCACGAGAGAAAGCACGACGTCCACGGCGATGGCCGAAGCGGCGGCGATGAGGTTCGGCAGGAGGAAGGCGCGGGCGCTTTGGCTCACGGAGAGCCGGACGATGTTATTGCCGGCCAGATAAGAACAAGACAACTTGTCGGAGAACGTCTCGATGACCTTCGCATCGGAATCTTCGGCCGCATTTCCCTCGGGCAGCGAGAAGCGCTTCCCCGGAAACATTATCTTGATATCCGTGCTCCCCAGCTTTGCGACGCAGCCGACTTCGTTTTTCGCGCCTTCGTCGTCAACCTCGGGGATGATCGCGTGAAAAACAGCCGCGAACAGCGACATCGTCTCGGAAACGATGCTGGCGTTGACATGGCGCCTGCCGAGCGCCTCCTCGATGAAGGCCCGGGCCCGGGAAAGGCCTTCCTCGTTTGGATTGATTTCGATGGCCTTAGCTCTAACCATGAAGCAACCGTACTCCCAAACTTTCCGTCCTAGCGGATCATGAGGTGGAGCCCTCCAGAGCTGTCAGTGTATTGACGTGCGACCACGCTATCCAGGATCTGCCTCGACACGTCATCGATGGCTGCGACCAATTCGTCGTCGCTTATGCCGGCGGCGGCGAGCTCGCGCAGGTCAACGAGCAGGTCTGCCTCCTCGCCGCCCTCGCCCACCGACAGCTCGTAGGCGATATGCGGATCGGCGATTCCGCGCCCTTTCGCCAAGGGCAGCAAGACCGACGACGTGATCTCCTCGAGCGCGAGCTGGCATGCGAGGGTGATGCGGCGCCCGAGGAACTGGCGCGCGCAGAACTCCTGGAGCGACGAGAACATGGCGGCGTAGTCGTAGTCGGCGCTGCGGATCTCCCAATTCCAGTTGCGCACCCGGAAGACGAAGTCGCGCGTCTCCGTGCGCTGGGGGTTCTCGAAGATCTGCTTGGGCGTGCCCGATTCCCAGAGCTCGCCGCGGTCCATGTAGAACACGCGGGTGCTCGCGTCGCGGGCGAAGCGCATCTCGTGCGTGACGACGAGCATCGT
>JAFUBE010000352.1 GCA_017460365.1 Eggerthellaceae bacterium | reverse complement strand
GTGCCATCGTAGGTCTTATCCTCGGCAATCACGGTGATGGGGACGGATTTCGGGGCTATGGTGAAATCCGCCGTGCAGATGCCGCCAAAATAGTTATCCGACTCGGCAACCGTGGCCGTGACGGTGTATGTGCCAGCCTGCGTTGGAGCGCTGGCGGAGGGCCCGAAGGTCGCCCCGCCGCGGGTCGTGCCGCTATAGGAATAGGTAACCGCGCCCTTGCCGGTGTTTTCGGTGACGGTGGGCGCCTTGGGCGTGTCGCCGTAAGTCCAGCCTTCAATGGAGACGTTGGGGCTGATGGGCGCCTTGTTGACCGTGATGGGCTGCGTTACCGCCGCGCCTATCGTGTTGCCGCCGTTTGGCTCGTACCACGCCATGATTTGGGCGGTGCCAGCACCTCTGACGTGCACCTGCATCTGATTTGAGCCATTTACCGCGTTAACTTCGAGTACCTTAGGGTCGCTGCTGTACCAGTACCAATTATTCTCGCCGGTTTCCCCATCTGTTACGGTAGCCGTCAGGGTGAAAGCTTTATCGCCGTAGGTCTTGCTGGCGGGGGCGTTCGATATGGTTACCTGCTTTTCGGACCTTTTCGTGGGCACCATCACGACGTTGATGGTCGCATCCTCGTAGTTCTGGGATGCCACGGTCACGGGCAGGGTGATTTCCTGCGCGCCCTCGGGTATGTCTTCTGCTGACGACGGGATTTCGAGTCTGGCTCTAACAACGCCGTCCGAACCTACATTAGACGTAAACGCTTTGACACCCGCGGGCGGCGCGGTCGTGCCATCCTTGTATTTGGGCGCACCAGCCGTATAGGTCAGTGTGCCTGCAGCGTTGGGCATCATGTTCGCCAAGGGTTGCTCGATGCTGGTCACCCAATCTCCTGCAGCATTGGTAGACAGAACCCCCACGACGCGAACGTCCTGGGTGGGCGCTGCGGCCTTGGCGATAGTGAAGTCCGCCTCGGCACTACCGCCGTAGTGGGTCGTGGAATCAGCAATGGTTGCCCGCACGGTGTAGTCGCCTGCATCCTTCGGCACGGTCGCTGAGTAGGTGTTGTCGCTTGCGTCCTTGGCCTTGTACTCGTAAGTCACCTCGCCGTTGCCGGTGTTGCCGCTCACAGTGGGAGCCTTGGCCGTTTCGCCGTAGGTCCACCCATCGATACTGACGGTCGGGTTGATGCTGCCCTTGCCAATCGTCACCTTCACGCACTGCGGGGCCGTATCAAGGCGGCCTCCAGAGAAGTACATAAGCGATCTCCGATCACGGCTGGCGGTCTTCCACCACACATAGTAGTCACCCGGGTCTTTCGCCCTCATAAAGCCATAATTGTCGGTCCACCCGTTATTATTAGGCGCGTCCTTTGTTCCGAACGTATACTCCATATGCTGCCCGCCGGACAGCACGGAGCCCGGGTAAATCAGCAGCTGGTTATTACCTGTAGCAGTCAGGTTGGGCTTGGCGACGGGAGCTGTGAAGTCGGGTTCCGGCAAGGTGATTCCGTAATCGCACATAACGATTGTTCCGCGGCTATTCATCTCTATCTCGAACCGTCCTCCTCCGTTCAGGTTCAAGGTTTCACTGGCAGAGCGTGTATTCTTTCTTTGCTGAATTTCCGCGGTCATCTCAATTTTATTTGCAAAACCGGTCGCGCTTATCGTCGCGCTGCTGCCTTTTTTAGGGCTGTTAATAGTGGCGCTTCCCACTACAGTGTTCCCGTTCTTGAGTTTAATTTCCACCTTGTTTATTGGGTAATGCCCGTAGTAATCCACGCAATCGAGGGTGTTGCCTACCGTGAAGGTGTAATCGAAGTGATCGTAGATCTTGATGGGCACGTCCACGGACGTTTGCGCATGGGTTCCGGTTTCCGCCGCCGTCACGGTAATGATGGCTGTGCCGGCTTTCTTGAACGTAAGCGCGCCATTCGAGTCCACGCTGACGCAGTCACCACCGCTCTTGACTGCATAGCTGAGCCCGCCGTTACCCTCGACCACCCTGGCGTTGAGGTTCTTGCCCTGATCGCCCACGAAAACGAACATGTGCGTCGCCTGGATGGCCTGCGATGGCTTGCTCGCGGCCGTCTGGAGCTCGCCACCCGCTACGCCGAAGTCCGGGCCTTCTGCGATCGCAAGGCCCGGCATCAGGCTGAGCGCCATCACCAGACCGAGCAGAATACTCGCAAGCTGCATCTTCTTCGTCTTCACGAACATCCTCTCCCCCCGCTGTTGCTGCAGTCGCCGGCGCAGCCATTCGGAACGCGTATCCCCGCCATGACGACGGCCGCATTCGGCGGCCGCGCATCGCGGGCAAAGTGCTATGTTACGGGAAACGGGACGCCTATTCCACACCCCACGTCCGCGGCGGGTGATCATCCTTGCGCCTTCGGGCGCTATCGCTCCCTTTCAGACGTGGAAACCAACGCGTAATCCACGCTCCGCGCCTCATCTGGCTCAGGCGAGATGTCGCAGGGCCTCTCGGTCTTCTCGTCGGGCCCGTCGTTGCCGTTGGACAGGCAGCCGTCGAAGAACTGCTTCCACTCGGAACCGGAAAACACGACGCCGTTGAGTTCCTCCTTGCAGGCGCGCATGCTGACGGCAAGCTCCTTTCGTCGAGGTCGAGGAACTCCAAGATGTACGGATCATTTACGGCGTCGGCGGGCTTTTCGACGGTGGCGCCTTCTTCCGCCAGCCGCTCGACATCGCCGGTGCGGCTGAGTGTCGTGCGTTCGTACAGGCCGCTGGCGCATTGACGTTCCAGCTCCGAGAGGCTCCAGCTTTCCCGCGCGGCCTCGTAGGGCGGGTCGTGGTCCTGGAGCAGCCCGGGATTGTCGGCCAAGACGCCGACCGGGTGGTCCACCTTGCCGTAAACGGAGTCGGGCAGCTCCATCATCCGCCGTTGAACTGCCGGGCGTAGAGAACCTCGTAGTTATCCCCACCCCGTGCGCAGCGCGGCCCGCCCCGTCCCCATTCCAGGGCGGGATCCTCGTGTTACGAAGACAGACAGGGGTGTAACCGCCGAGTGAACCACAGGCATAGCCTGTGGTTTCCTACAATGAATGACACTTCGTGTCTGACGAGAAGTGTCACACGACGACGAAGACGCGCTTGCCAGTGGACTGCGCCTTCCGAGCAGACTTGGGGGCGGAAACGGTATCCTTCACCTTCTTGAACACGCCGTTCTGCGCGTAGGCGTACACCGTTGCGGTGCCGGCCGACACGCCTGCCGCCTTGACGACCGCGGGGGTCGATGACTCGTACCGGACGGCGCGATGCCGGTTTATGGCCTTGCCCTTCTCCTGCTTGACCTCCTGCGCCTTCACCTTCGTCGCCTTGTCGACCTTAGCACAAAGAACGCAAAGGGACGGGGCAAACGTGTTCCCGTCGACACGCTTGCCCCGTCCCCCCCGTGTGCATGCGCCTTTGTGGTACGCTTCTGCGAGACAAAAGCAGCTCAAGCGAAGCAGACGCTTCTATTCCGCGATGGAAACCGGAGGACGTAAGCATGAAGGAGGTTTGGGTTGTCGTCGGCGACTCGTTCTCGGATCCGGCGCATGCCGGGTATGGCGAGTATGGAGTGAGGGCCTGGCCGCTGGTGCTGGCAGACGCGATCGGCGTTGAGGTGCGGTGCTACGCGAGCTCGGGCGACGGCTACGTGCACAGGCGAGCCGAGACATTCCCCGAACAAGCTCGGCGCGCTGCCGCCGATGCGCCTGCGCTTGGGCCCGTGTCACGCGTGGTTGTCTACGGCGGAATCAACGACTACAGCATGGGAGTAGACCCCGCAGACGTCGGGAAGGCGGCCGCCGAAACGGCGATGGTCCTCGTCGCGGCATTCCCCGATGCGCATGTAGAGGGCTTCATGAACTGGTACCCGCACGAGCTCGACGCACCTGCGAGGGATTGCATTGCCGCTATCCGCGAGGGGCTCGGACGCGCGGGCGTGCCGCTTTCAACCGATTCGATGTGGATACTCGAGAACGACGAAGTGGGAGGATCGTACCTGCCCGACAACCTGCATCCCGACCAGCGTGGACATAACCTCATGGCGGCCTTTTTCGCGATGTCACGCAGGATAGATTGCAGATAACCTGTCTGCAAACCTGCAAGCTACTTGGCTGTGGCAGCGGACCGTGCACGAGGTCGACCGGCACGCCGAGGGCGCGAGCAGGAACACCGCATCGCTCTCGAATCCGACGACGGGGTCGACATCGCTGGCTTCGCCGCTGACCCGGCCGCGCTTAATGACTTGCTGTAAGCTGAGCCTGCGGTCCGCTTGACCACAAGTTCGGGGGGTTGAATCCGATTCGCTTGCATCGTTTCAAACAGGGAGTTTCGCATGGAGGGGAAATGGCTCGTCATACCTTTGGCGGCGACGCTCTTCGCGCTGATGGCGTCGGCTGCCGGGTGCTCATCGGGGCAGGCTAACAGCAGGTCGGCTGGCGCTAGGGAAACGCGTCTCTACCCCCCATCCCGAACGCAGTGTGACACTTCTCGTCAGACACGATCTGTCATTTTCGCGGGGAGACTCCCTGTTCCGCAAATCGCACCGCGAAAATGACAGATCGTGTCTGACGAGAAGTGTCACACCGAGCTCAGGTTAAACTTAAGGGACTGACCCCGGAGGGGTTCCGGAATCAGTCCCTAGCGGCCTAAGTCGTCTCTATTGGCCCCGTCCAAGATTTGGGGTGCAGTTCAGCGCAAGCCCCTCGATCCTATTCGTCTTCGCCTTCTCGCGCGGCCTACTTCACCGTCACCGTGAGCGTGATCGTCTTGGCTTTAGCCTTCTCGAAGTTCCTGCCCTCGGGCGCGGTGAGCTTCACCTTCACCTTGTAGGTGCCGGTTTTCAGGCCCTTCTTCAACGTCACCTTGCCGTTCTTGACGATGGCGATCTTCTTGCCACCCACGTTCCCGATCTTCGCGTAGGCGACCTTCGTCTTGGCCGAGACCTTCGCCTTCTTCGCGAGGTCGACGGTCGCCTTCCCGGCGAGCGCCCTGGCCTTGCCGGACCCCTTCGCCTTCACGGAGGCGGAGCACGCCTTGGCCGCGCTGATGGACTGCGCCGCCTTGCCGATCTCGAACTCGACGGTCCTGGAGCCGGCATACTCGCCCTTGCCCGTCACGGTGGCCGTGGCGGTACCAGCACCCACGTTGCCTTT
>JAFUBE010000351.1 GCA_017460365.1 Eggerthellaceae bacterium | reverse complement strand
CGTTCGGTAGTTCGACCTCGGCTTATGTGAAGATTTCGGATGGCTGCGACCGTTTCTGCGCTTACTGCACGATTCCCTTTATCCGCGGGCGTTACCATTCGTTCTCGGAGAAGGACATCATCGACGAAGTGGACAGGCTCGTGTCTGCGGGATCCCGTGAAATCGTACTCATAGCGCAGGATACCGGCAGATGGGGCGCTGACCTCAAAGAGAAGAGTTCTCTTGCCCAGCTGATGTCGCATCTGGCGGAGCGGCATCCTGACACATGGTTCAGGGTCATGTACATACAGCCTGAAGGCGTTACCGACGAGCTGATCGAAGCAGTTGCCACGCACGACAACATCTGCAGTTATTTCGACATTCCGTTTCAGCACTGCAACCCTGAGATATTGAGCCGCATGAACAGGAAAGGTTCGGGCGAAGAATACCTCGAATTGCTTGAGAGAATACGGATGAGGATACCCGACGTGACGTTGAGAACGACGTTGATCGCCGGATTCCCCGGCGAAACAGAAGAGCAGTTCGAAGAGCTCTGCGATTTCGTCGAGGATGCAGAACTCGATTACGTCGGTGTTTTTGCGTATTCGCGCGAAGAAGGTACGCGGGCGTACAATCTCGAGAATCAGGTCGACGAAGACGAGAAGCTCGCTCGTGCGCAGCGCATCCGCGATGTGGCGGACGCGGTTTCCACGGGCATCGTTTCTGCGCGCATCGGCCAGGAAACGGACGTCCTCGTGCTGGGCGAGGAGGAAGACGGACAGATGTTCGGCCGAGCGATGTGCCAGGCTCCCGATGTAGACGGCGTGACGTACGTGCCCGCCGGAGAGGTGGGGCAGATCGTGCGCGTCATCATTTCCGATACGCTTGTTTACGAAATGGAAGGCGAGGTCGCGTAATGGCTGACGGTGGCTCGAGCAGCAAGCTTTGGACCCCCTCGAACGTCATAACCCTGGCACGCATACTGCTCGTTCCGATATTCGTGGCCGCGCTCCTTTCTCCTTGGCCCGAATGGTTCGGCCCGCATGCATCGGTGCTGAATGACTGGAAAAGCATCGTTGCGGCGGCGATTTTCGTCTTGATTTCATGCACCGATTGGCTCGACGGATATCTCGCACGGTCGAGAAACGAAGTCACCGACTTCGGCAAGTTCATGGATCCGCTCGCCGACAAGATTCTTGTCGCAGCTGCGCTGATTGCCCTGGTAGAGCTTGGATCATTGCCTACGTGGGTGACGCTCGTCATCTTGGCGCGCGAATTCATCGTTTCAGGGGTTCGCATGATGGCGGCGACCGAAGGAGTGGTCATCGCGGCAAGCATGCTGGGAAAGTTCAAGACCGTTTTCCAGATGATCGCCATCGTGCTGTTCACGGTTAAAGACTCGCACATGATCGGCAGCTTCGGCGATGCCATGGGCGATGCACTCTGGGTTTTCAGCTGGATCGTCATGTTGATAGCGGTCGGCCTGACCATCGCTTCCATGGTCGACTATCTTTACAAAGCGCGAAATCTCATAGGCTTCGGTGAAAAACTGGATAAACCGATCGTTGAAAACTTAAGCATGGAAACGTTGGCTGCAGAGGTCATAGAAAAGGCTCGAGAGAAATCTGTGACCATCGCGACGGCAGAAAGCTTGACCGGTGGCATGATCGGCGAGGCGCTGACGTCCGTCGCAGGTTCTTCGGTAGTCTTCATGGGCGGAGTCATGAGTTATACCAATGACGTGAAGCATCGCGTTCTTGGAGTCGACGGTGCGATCCTCGATGAAGAAGGCGCCGTCTGCGAACGGGTGGCAATCGGGATGGCGGAAGGGTCGAAAGGGCTCGTCGGAGCCGATATCGCCGTTTCGGTCACGGGCATCGCAGGTCCTGGAGGTGCCGAGCCGGGCAAACCCGTTGGCACGGTTTGGATGGGCCTTAGCGATGCGCATGGCAGCATTGCAAAGCGCTATAGATTCGAAGGGTCACGCGATCAGGTGCGTGAGCAGACGACTATGGCGGCCTTGTCGGCGCTTCTCGAAGCAATTGGGTAATTAACCTGAAAGGCCACTGATTGCGCGTGCAAAATGCGGAACGTGTCGAGGTGCTCCTGTTGCATCCGTGCGAATTCTCGTTGGACTCTTGCGGCCTGCAGATAGATTTTCGGGAGATTCCCGATGTGTTTGCAACGGTCCAATTGGGAGATTCGCCTGGTAGCATGTCGCAAATCGAAAGCGAACTCGTGTATTGACAACAAACATCTGTTCGCTACAATGAATGAGTCATCGATTTGGAAGAAGGAACAATGAACGAGGAAAAGAGCAATTCGCTGAAGATGACACTTGACCAAGTGGAGTCTAAATTCGGCAAGGGATCTATCATGAAATTCAGTGAATCCGGTAAAGACCTCACGGTCGAAGCCATTCCCACAGGCGCGCTCGCGCTCGACGGCGCGCTCGGCATCGGGGGTGTTCCGCGCGGTAGGATCGTCGAGATATACGGTCCTGAATCGAGCGGTAAAACCACCCTTGCATTGCAGATCCTTGCTGAAGCGCAGGCGTTAGGCGGAATAGTCGCCTTCATCGACGCGGAGCATGCGCTCGATCCCGTATATGCAGCTCGTCTCGGGGTAGACATCGATGAAGTGCTCATTTCGCAACCTGACACGGGTGAGCAGGGCCT
>JAFUBE010000350.1 GCA_017460365.1 Eggerthellaceae bacterium | reverse complement strand
GTGGAAGGATTGCCTGCGCCGATGCTGGCCGGCAATGAAGCGGGCGCGTTGCGCGGGCAATGCCCGCGGTGCAAGCGGGGTGCAAGATGCGTTAGTGGGCTGGAGGCCCCGGCGAGCCTACGGCCCTAGTTTCCAAGTGCGGGCGCATAAGGCGCCAAGTCCAGGAAAACGTCCGCACCCCCGAAAAAGCACTTCGGATGGCAATCATCCCCGGCGGCGGGATTGCGCAAGGCACCCGAAAGGATTGGCGCAAAATATCAGAACTGTATGGCGCAAAACATCCGAATGCCCTAATATTGGCCCCAATGCTCGTCAGGATCGTCAAGCCCATTGGAGATGGTGCATGCCATGAAGTACTTCCCGCGAATTGCCGACGGACTGCTAGACCTTACCCTGGAGGCCTTCGGGGCCGCCCTGATCCAGGGGCCGAAGGGGTGCGGGAAGACGACCACCGCCAAGCAGCGGGCGAGAACCGTGGTGGAATTCCAGGACGAAGACGTGCGCGAAAACCTCCTCAAGATCGCGAACACCGCTCCGAGCAAGCTTCTTCTGGGGGACAAGCCTATCCTGTTCGACGAGTGGCAGGACGCCCCGAAGGTCTGGGGCGCCATCCGAAAGGACGTGGACGACACTGGCGAGGTGGGAGGGTACCTGCTGACCGGCTCGTCCTCGAGGGACGCCGACGTCCCGCATACGGGCACCTTGCGGATCAGCCGGCTGCAGATGCTGCCCATGAGCCTCTACGAGAGCGGCGAGTCCGACGGCTCCGTCTCGCTTGCCGGGCTTTTCGCCAGGCCGGGCGACTTCGACGGATGCGTGTCCGGCCTGGGCATCGACGAGCTAATATTCGCAATCTGCCGCGGGGGTTGGCCTGCTTTCCTGTCGCGGGGGACCGACCGCGCGAAGCTGGCCATCGCGAAGGACCTGTACCGGCAGACGTACTCGGTCGACATCTCGAACGTGGACGGCGTGAGGCGCAACCCGGCCGTCGCGCAGGCCGTGCTCCGCTCGTACGCGCGCAACATCTGCACGCCGGCCGCCGCGAAGACGGTCCTGGGTGACGTGCGAGCCGCGGCCGACGCGAGCGACGATACCGTGAGGGACTACCTGCGTGCGCTCGAGAGGCTCTACATCGTGGCGGACGTCGACGCGTGGTGCCCCGCGATACGCTCCAAGACGGCCATACGGGCCTCGAGGAAGCGGAACCTCGTCGACCCCTCGATCGCGGTTGCGGCAATGGGGGTCACGCCGGAGTACTTCAACGGCGACTTCAAGACGTTGGGCTTTCTGTTCGAGTCCCTCTGCATACGCGACCTGAAGGCTTACGCTTCCGCGTTCGACGGGCGGATGTCCTACTACAGGGACCGCTACGGGCTCGAGGCCGACGGCGTGCTGCACCTGAACGACGGCAGGTATGCCCTCATCGAGTTCAAGCTGGGCGAGAGCGAGGTCGAGGAGGGCGCCTTGCACTTATGCGAAATCGAGCGGCTTATCAAGGAGCGAAACGCCAAGGAGGCGCAGTGCCCCCTCCCGCTGCCAAGCTTGAAGATGGTCGTGACCGGAGCAAGGTACGGTTACCGCCGGGGCGACGGCGTGCTCGTCGTGCCGATCGGCTGCCTCAGGGAATGACCTAGCCAGGCGGCCGGCGTCCGCGGCCGTCCCGCGCTGCTCGAAACCGTCGAACGCCATAACGCGGCCACTCGGAGCTCGCTGGAGTCCATCGTCGGCGGGCTGCTTTGGAATGGCTTGTCCGATTCGATACCGCCTCTGAGGTCGACCACAGCCGGGTTTCCTCCGCTTACACCATGCTTGCACCAGGGCCCTCTGGGGGGAAGCCCCTGGTCGTGCGTCCTTATGCCCCTCATCGACGGTAGCCGCCCAATCGTAGTCGATTCGGTCCTGGCCCTGCCCCTCGCCGTCGAGGCCGGCGTAGCTCGGGGCCGTCTCGTTGGAGTAGGAGCCGCCCTCGCTCGCAAGGTTGTAGAGCTGCGTGAACGTGGCCGAGTACTTGGACGACTCGCCGCTCGAGGGGTTGTAGCCGTGATAGAGGTTGCGCGTGAACACCGGGTACAGGTCGACCGCGTAGCTGGGAGCCTCGCCCGAGGTGATGTGGTTGCGCGTGACTGTAGCCCCGAGGGAGAGCAGGTTAGCCGACGCCGTCTCGGTGGTGGAGCGGCCCCAGCCGGCGAACGTGTAGGAACCCTCGTCAAGCCCGAGGTCGGCCGCCGCGACGGAGGACGGCAGCACCAGCGACGACTTCACGTCGAAGGAATCGGTGGAGAACGTTCCGGGGTCGACGCCGGCCGCGTGCAGCCTCACGGTAACGGTGTCCTGCGCCCACACGGCGGTCGCCGTCGCGGCGGGGTTTTGCTGCACGCCCGGGGTCCACGAGTACGTCTCGCCGGTCGACTTCACGGTGCCGGCGTCGCCGACCCAAGACACCGTCCAGTGGCCGCTCGCCGGCACGTGGTAATCCGACAGGGTGAAGGCGTTTGCCTCGAGCGCCGTCGAGGGTGTCGTGTTGGTTAGAACGGACGTGCCGCCCGAGTTGTACACCTGGGCGCCGGCGGTGTAGGTCGTCGGGGCGATGCCGCCCGGCGTCGAGGCGCCGTCGAAGGAGGCGTTGTTCGCGTAGGTGAGCGTCGGCGTTCGCGTGTACAGCGCGTACAGGTCGCCCGTGTAGGCGGCTACGCTCGTGGAGGAGTACGTGCCCGCCGTAGCCGATGCGGACGTTGCCCAGTAGTTGCCCGACGACAGGGACCACCCGTAGTCACCGAGCCCCGTGGCATCGGGAACCACGCTGTCGGAGTACTTCCAACCGCCCGTGGAGCATACGTAGGTCTGCGTGAAGCTCGCCCCCTTGTTGTACCCGTAGTAGAACTTCCTCGTGAACACGGGGTAGCAGTCGCAGGTCGAAGCGAACTTGGCGCCCGGGGCGTAGGTCACCGCGGTGCTGTTGGCCGAGGTCGCCCAGCCGGCGAACTGGAAGCCCGAGGGGATCCCGAGCTGGGCCGCAGTCGGGGTGATCGCGGTGGGCGAGGAGGTCGCGACGGTGTAGTAGTCGGTCTCGAAGGTCGCGGGGCTCGTGCCCGCCGTCTTGTAGTTCACCTGGTATGCCAGGCAGGTGATGCGCGCGTAGCCGTCGTAGCGGTAGCGGTCGGCGGACGCCGTCGTGATGTAGGTGGACAGCGCCTTCGCCGGCGACGAGACGTAGCCCGAGGCCGACGACTTGTACGAGCTGCCCTCGATGGTGAGGTCGTAGGCCGAGTCGCCGAGCCCGCCCACGTGGCCCTTCACGACCGTGCCGTCCGGGACGTTCATGTCGGTGGTGGTGAGCTTGGCGCCCGACGAGTTGTAGAGGTAGTCCTGGTCGCCGAGGTGGCCCGTGCCGCCGCCGGCTCCGGCCGAGCCCGTGCCGCCCCAGCCGCCGGTCCAGCCGGCCCCGCCGGCGCAACGGCCCCAGTCGTCGCCGACGGCATGCTGGCCGTACCCCTTCGAGTAGCCGCCCGTAGTGCCGGTGCCGACCACCTGGGTCGCCTGCCGGGAACCCGCCACGTTGGTGTTCGCCGTGCACGTGAAGCCGCCGCCCGACGTCGCGTAGGCGCTGCAGTTGCCGTCGTCGGTGGCGCCCCCGCCGCCCGCGACGAGGAGCGTGCCGTACTGGTTCCACGCGCCGTCGGATTTCTGG
>JAFUBE010000349.1 GCA_017460365.1 Eggerthellaceae bacterium | reverse complement strand
GGCGAGCGCACGAGGGGCCGCCCTTAGCAGGCGGCCCGAAATCACGCTATTCCGGAGACTATCGGCGCTGGTAGGTATTAGTACTCCAGCGGCACGTAGTCCCAGCTGCCCGTCACGACGAGCGGCCAATCGACGCCGTCGTCGAAGCTCTTCGCACCGGGGCCGGTCTCAGCATCGGTGTGCAGCAGGTAGTTGTTGTCAGCGGGGCTGTGAATCGTGATCTCCAGCGTGTAAGTTCCCTGACCGCCCGGCATGGCGATGTTTGCGCCATAGTGCGGTCCGTCGGAAGCGCTCATCTCCATGAACGTGCCCGATGCCACGCTCGTGCCAGCAGAGTTGAGCACGTTGTAATCGACGGTCAGATACGGCACCCAGTCGCCCACGCCGAAGCCGAAGTTGTTCTTGAGAGCGGAGATGTCGGCCTCGAGGTGGATGTCCTTGCCCTCGATGGTCGAGCCGTCGGTCATCGGGACCGGCTGGAAGTACACGGCGGAAACGTTAAGCCAACCGCCTGCTTTCTGGTCCTCGAAGATGGGCGTCTCTTCGAAACCGGCTGTTTCGCCCGGCGCGGCGGTCGTTGCCGAACTCGACGACGAAGACGAGCTGCTGCTCGACGAGCTCGAAGCGGATGCGCTGCTCGAAGAGGACGCGCTGCTGCTCGAAGAAGCAGCCGAGCTCGACGACCCGCCGCTCGAACAGGCGGCCAGGCCCAGGCTCGCCACCATGATGGCCGTCACCGCGAAGCATGCGAGAAGCTTCTTGGCATTCTTGGTTTGTTCCATAGCATTTCTCCCTTTCCTCGGAACCTACTATTGCGGATACGAAAGCCTAGGCCTTCGATGTTCCCTCGTTTGAAGGCGCGTCCTCGAGATCTTCCCGAGGCGCTTCGCCTTCGCCTTGTTCGGCGATCTTGCGGTTTCTGCGCATCTGTATGATGAACGTCACGATTCCTATCAACACGAGCGCTATCTGCGGGAACAGCGTTTGCGCTATCGGATAGATGCCCAGGATGTTCAATACTTCGTTTTGCTCGAACCAACCGAGGTTCGTCGCCGAAATCAAACCGCCTTCGATGAGCTCCTTGATGCCGCTTCCGAGGAAAGCGACGCACATGAGGAACATCAGGAACGACATGGCGAGGAAGAACGGCTTGAGCGGCAAGCGCACGCTGAAGAACCGCATCAGCACGAAGATGACCGCGATGACAACGCAGCCTACGCCGAAGCCAGCCCAAACCGCGCCCGGGAAATCGCCGTTCAAGAGCGGTTGGTAGAACAGGATGACTTCGGCTCCTTCGCGGAACACGGCGAGCCACGCGGTGAACGCGAGCGCGAACACGCTGCCCTTCGACACCGAGCTTTCCACCTGGCGCTCGATGTAGGCGCTCCACGCCTTCGATTCCGATTTCGAAAGCATCCAGTTCGATACCCAGAAGAGCACGAACACCGCAAACAGCGCCGTGAAGCCTTCGACGAGCTCCTGGGGCGCTTGGCCTGCAGCGAGCGTGGCCGTGAGGATCCATGCGGCAATGAAGCTGCATACGACGCCGAGCGCGGCGCCGATGTAAACCTGTATGAGCGACTTCTTGTTACCGGATTTTACGAGGTACGCGATGATGGCGCCGATGACGAGTATTGCCTCGATGCCTTCGCGCACGATGATTCCGAACGCCGCGATGAAGGTGGCGATGGAGCTTCCGTAGCCGCCGCCGACGGTCGCGATCGCGTTCGATTCGCTCGTCTTTGAGCTCGTCGCGGCGTTCGGATCCACGCCGTCGAGGATGTTGGCGTCGGTGTGCAAGAGCGATTTCAGGTGATCGCACTCCTTCTTGAATTCCTCGAGCGAGCCGCCGTTCTTCGCGGTCGAGCGGCACGTCGAGAATGCGAGCTCCACTTCTGACACGCGCGCGCCCGATATGGCGCCCTGGACCGTGCGCTCGAAGCCAGTGGTCTCGTACCAGCCGTAGTAGCCGCAGTCGTTGATCAGATGGTACGCGGTGTCAGCGTCGCCCTTCTCGTAGGCCTCGTAAGCATGGTCGATGACCTTGTCCATCTCGTTGGCAACGACGTTCCACGTGGCCGTGACCTCTGGCCGCGCCGACTTGAAGTCGTTCCACGTTTCATACAGAACGTTGTCGGGTTCGTAGCCGAGGTCGACGACCGCACCCGAAGAATCGCCTGTAACTCCGTCGAGGGTGTTCGCGTCTTCGTGGATGAGGCGCGACAGGTTGTTGCATTCGCTCTTGAATTCCTCGAGCGAGCCGCCGTTCTTCGCGGTCGAGCGGCACGTCGAGAAGGCGAGCTCCACTTCTGACACGCGCGCGCCCGATATGGCGCCCTGGACCGTGCGCTCGAAGCCGGTGGTCTCGTACCAGCCGTAGTAGCCGCAGTCGTTGATGTAGTGATACGCTTTGTCGCGGTCGCCCTTCTCGTAGGCGGCGTACGCGCCGTCGATGAGCTTGTCGATCTCTTTCGCCACCATGTTCCAGGTAACGCCGTCCGAACCGTTCGCCTTGCTGTAATCGGACCACGTTTCGTAAATCGTGTTGTCATCGGCATAAGCCACAGCCGCCAGGCCAGGTGCTGCCATGGAAAGCGCCAATGTCAGCGCCACCATCGCGGCAAACGCTTGTGCCATTGTTCGAGTGCGCGTGGCGAGATTGAACCGACTCATCTAGAAAGACCTTCTCAACTTCCGGCAAAAAGTAACCCTTGCGTAACAGTCGAAAATTTACCACATAAAACTTTTAGAAGTCAATACCAAGGTTAACTCTTATTTCGAGGTACCAGTTAGATGGAAACTACTTCTATGGCCGTGAGACACTTCACGTCAGACTTGGGTGAAAGTAGAGCATTTCTGCGCTTTCGCCATACTGTGTTGTACTATTCGGCTATGGAAAATCGCTTGTTGAAAAGCCCATCGGGGGCTGTTTGTTTAATGGTCGCAGTTGCGCTGTTCGCGATCGGCGCTGTTGTCCACGTCGCACTCGGCGACTTCCCAAAGGCGATCGACGTGCTGCCAGACGAGCGTCGTTACCTGGAAATCGCCCGAAGCCTGTTCGCGGGCGGAAATCTCATCATGCGCGGCGACCCATCCGATTTCCAGAAGATACTCTACCCTCTTTCCCTTTTCCCGGCCCTGTTGTTCGATGACGGGCAGACCCAGATACGCGTGGTCAACATACTCAACTCGATCTACGCGTGCTCTGCGGTATTCCCCGCCCTGCTGATCGCCCGAAAAGTATTCGACAACAACTGGGCGGTCATAGCAAGCCTCGTGTTCACCGCGCTCATACCCGATACCATGTACTCGCTCACGTTCATGTCGGAATCGCTATACCTGCCCGTAGCGCTTTGGATGGTGTACCTTTGCTGGCACAGCTTCGAAGCCGAAGGGGCGCTTGGCATCGCGTTGTCTGTTCTTTCGGGCTTGCTCGGCTATGCAGCGTACCTGTGCAAGGAAGTGGCCTGGATGTTCCCCATCGCATTTGCTGCGTGGCATGTCGTCGCAGCCATACGCAAGCGGCGCACGGCGAAGCGTTCCGCAGCATGCATCGCCTCGTTTGCAGCCGGGTTTTTCGTTCCGTTCGTCATCATGAAGCTCACGGTGTTCGCTGGTCTCTTCAATTCGTATGCGCAGTTTTCCTTCGATATCCTGTTGAGCCCTTACACGGTGCTGTTCGGCTTGTATTCAGCCTTCACCGACGGAGTCTATTTCGTGATAGGGTTCGGCGTGTTTCCGGTGCTCTACCTCGCATGCACGTACCGCGACATGGCCCGCGAACAGCGCGATTTGCTCTTCCTCTGCCTGCTCGCGCTCGTCATCGGGCTTGCTGTCGTAGTGTTCACGATATCGATGCGCGAAGACGTTGGGCATGTGGCGCTGCGACAGCATCTGCGTTATGTTGCGCCGCTCATGCTGCCGCTGCTCATGCTTTTCATGAAGCAGGTTGCACGGCTCGACGTGTCCAAGATCACGGAATCGCCTAGAAGGCTTTCGGTTCTGGTGGCCACGACCGTGGGGTTTTGCGTGCTCACGGCCACAACCTTCGGAAGCGGAAACCTCGACCAGGGCTTCGACTACGCCGAGTTCCATTTCATGCACTGGTTCTTGAAGGATTTTTCCGAACCGCTCGCACAAGACTTCTTCGACAGCTGGAACCAGACCATGAGCGCCATCGACACGAGCGACGGCGACTTGCTCGTGATCGAGCCGCTCGTCTGGCTGAGCCGAGCCGCAGTCATTGCGTTCACGGCTATCGGCATGGCGCTATTGCTGCATCGCAGCGAGCGTGTACGCCTGCGCGCCGGTGGCGCCATCTGCGCGATCATCGCCATCATGATGGTGGCGAATGCGGCTGCGATGGTGCACTACAACCGAAACGCATACGATGTGGAGCAGACTGAAATCGATGAGATCTGCGCGATTAGCGACCAATTGAAAAGTCGCGAAGAAACCGGCGATGTGGTGGTAGTACTCGACAAATCGAATACGAGGCCGAACAACCTCATCGACACCTATCTGCAAGACGGCCTGGGCGAATACGATTTCGTGGAGGTTGCCAGGTTCAAAGACAGAAACTCCGATGGCGTCGATTATATTCTGAAGAACACCGACCAGAGCGTTGACCTCGACGACTACGACCTCGTGAAGATCGGCGGCTCAGACGGAGAAGGCGCCCTATTCGAGCTGTACAAAGTCGAGCACTAACTGATCTGGCGCAATTCGCGGGCGGGGTTCGGCGCTGGCGCGCCGCGGGCGGC
>JAFUBE010000348.1 GCA_017460365.1 Eggerthellaceae bacterium | reverse complement strand
CTCTTCCAGGCCAAGCTCCTTCACGGACTCCATCGTGATGTCGGCCTTGATGGGGTTGTGGTTGCCGCGGCAGATGACGACGACGGCGTTGACGGCGCCTTCCTTAATGGACTTGACGGTGCCTTTAATCTGGTTGCGAGCGCTGATCTTCATGGTAGAGCTTCCTTTCTATCGGTGGTGCCTTTTCTTTTCCAGAAGGCATGTGCCTTTGCTGGTATGCAGTATCCCCCTGCATCAAAGCGCTCCCATGCGCATAGAGCGCCATTCACAATTGACGTCGCCGTTCATCACCCTTCGTCACGCGTTTGCGCATACCGCCAAGCAACGGTAAGGCTGGCGCGGTCGCCGCTGCACCTTCGGAAAGGGAAGGGAGGAGTAAACACTCAAGGACCTGAAGAGCAGCAGCGACCATGGACCCGTCGAGATGCTTCGAACTGGCTTTGCAGTTGAAAATATCTCTATTGCCAAATATACTAAATGTAGAATAGTTATACAAGAGGATAAGAGGAATCATATGCGCTCAGATGAATTCATGAACGCAGAGGACGTGGCGCGATACCTGAACCTGGGTAAAAACACGGTGTACCAGCTTGCGAAGTCGGGCAAGCTTGCGTCGTACCATGTGGGCCGCAAGCTGAAATTCACACTCGATGACGTCGAGGCCTACGTGGCTTCAACGCATCATGCGACTGGCGACGTGCCTTCGATAAGCTCTGCCCCCAAAGACGAGCCAGATGACGACGAAAGCCTGACGAAAGCGGCATCATTCGGCGATCTTGCAGGCGTTCCCTTCGTCATTGCAGGTGGCGACACCGCTGCTGACATGCTTGCCGGCGTCTTGAACGCGTCAGGCACACCGACGGCGCGGAAGGTCTGCGGCAGCTACACTGCGCTCGTGCACTTGTACGCAAACGACGCCGATGCTGCAGTGGTGCATCTATACGACCAAGCTTCGAATTCGTGCAATGTGCCTTACGTGCGCAACCTAGCGCCGGGCGCGTCTGTCGTGGTGTTTCGCTTGTACGGTCGCCAGCAGGGCTTCATCGTGCAAACGGGAAACCCGAAGAACATCAGCACGTGGGGCGGGCTTTTGCGAGAAGGCGTGCGCCTGGCAAACCGTTCGAAGGGCAGCGGATCGCGCGTGTTGCTCGACGAGAAGTTGCGCGCCATGGAAGCACGTGCGGAATCAATCGAAGGATACGACACGCGCTACGCCGTTGGGAGCACGGCGGCACGCCGCGTGTCGAGCGGCGTCGCCGACGTGGCAATAGGAACCGAACGTGAAATGCACGGCATCAACGGGGTGCAGTTCGTTCCCCTGCAATCTGAATGGGTCGATCTCGTAGTGCGCAAAACGCCCGAAACGCGCACCATGATCAAGCGCCTGAAAGAGCTTATGGCCACAGAGCAGCTACGGCATGACATCGCATCGCTTCAGCCATGCGATCCCTCACGCCTCGGAGTTATCGTGTACGAATCTTAACGCGCCGATTAATTCCACTGCAGGGCGCCGCCTACAGCTGCTCGGCGGAACGCCCGTAAGCCATCCCAACGATTTCAGCCGCCTGCGCAAGCGGCTGCGCCCTGCAGTGGAATTAATCGGCGCTTACCTACAAAATGGCGTCGAGAAAGGGCCGCCCTGGCTCGATGCTCGCCCCATCCGATACGCTAGTCGAGCGAGTACATGCGCACCGACATATCCAGCGGCGCTGCGGTGAACAGGGCCGTGGTCACGATGCCGTCAACCCCCGTGGTGGCGTATTCGAACGCGTTTCCGGGATTGATGCCGCCCGCTGCGATGACGGTGATATGCGGATCGATATCGCGCACGGCAGGCACGAGCGATTCAAGCTGGAAGGGCGTCGCCTTGTCAATCTGAAGGCCGTCGACGCCGGCTTCAGCCAGGATGAGCGCTTGCTCGGGCGTTGCCTCGACGAACAGCTTCTTCTCGATGCAATGCCGGCGAATGCGCGGCAGCTTTTCG
>JAFUBE010000347.1 GCA_017460365.1 Eggerthellaceae bacterium | reverse complement strand
GGCTTCATCCGCGAAGCAGCTCAAGAGCCTCGACAGTCCGCTCACTTCCAGGTATTCACTGCATATCCGAAATCCGCGTTCTCCGCCGAACTTTGGCCGCGATGGCTAACCACCGTTGCGTACGGGCGTGCCTTCAGCCGAGATAGATGTAGAATCGTGAATGAGCTCGTAAACATTGGAGGCGAGAACGTGAACACGAAGATCGAAAGCCGTCGTATGGCGGGATTGCTCATGGTGGCGCTCGCGTGCGCGGCGTTGTTCGCCGTGCCCGCTTGGGCCGACGCGCAGGGCGGCTCGGCGTACGTCGCAGCCGAGGGCGCCGCGCCGGCTGGCTGCGAGGTCATGGGCGACTTCGAAGTGCCGCAGGGCGCGGTTTCGGGCGTATGGGGCGACGACGAATATGCGGCCCGGTGGTACCTAGCCGACGGCGGCGAGACGCTCGTGGTGGGCCCCGGCGTCGTGCGATCGTCGGATTCGGAGGCTGCTGTTACGCCCGATTTCAACGGCACGCGCGCGAGTATCCGGACCGTGCGCTTCACGCAGCGCGCGTTCATCCACCCCACGGCGTCCGACCTGTTCAGGGGCTTCGAGTCGCTCGAGACGATTGAGGGTGCCGAGAACCTGAGCGGGAAATACGGCGTGCTCGGTGCCGACGGCATGTACGCCGGTTGCAAATCGCTCAAGGCGATCTCGGTCGGCAGCATCGAGTTCTCGAGCACCATGGAGCATCCGTATTCGGGCATGGGTATGGGTATAACCGACGTCACCACGTCCTGCAAGGACGCTTTCGCCGGCTGCAATGCGCTCGAGAAGCTCGACCTGGGCCCCGGCTGGAGGTCCGGCTACGTCGGGCCGCCTGTGTTCGCCCCCGAGGGTGAAATCTACGACGATCGCGCCACGTTCCCAGTTGACATGACCGACGGCGAGAAAACCTATGCGGCCGGCGACCCCGTCCCCGACGGCGAGGGGCATTACGTGCGCGCGGGGATGCCGATCGAAGTCGAGAAGAAGCCGGTTGCGGGCGCGAAAATCGTGAAGAAGACCTACACCGGCGCCAAGCTGCCGCTGAAGGTGGTGCTCGGCGGCGACCTTCTCGTGAGGGGGCGCGACTACACCTGCGCCGTGCGCGACGCGACCGGCGCAGCCGTTTCCCCGAACAAGGTGGTCAACGCCGGCAAGTACGAAGTAACTGTGCGCGGCAAGGGCAGCTACGAGGGCGAGACGTCGGCAACCTTCACCGTGGCCAGGGCGGACATCAAGAACTGCCGTGCCGACAAGATTTCTGCACGAATCTACACGGGCTCGAAAATCGAGCCGAAGGTGAAGCTCGCCTTCAACGGCAAGGCCCTGAATAAGAACGACTCGTACACGGTGCGCTACACCGACAACAGAAACGCAGGCAAGGCAACTGCAACCATTAAAGGCGTGGGGAATTTCAAGGGCAAGAAAACCCTACACTACACCATAAAGAGGGCACCGGTGAAGCTCTGCAAGTTCCAAAAGATCGCCGACAGAGTTTACAGAAGCGGGTACTACGAGCCGAAAGTGAAGGCCACCTATAAAGGCCGGAAGGTAAAGCTGTCCCGCGATTTCACTACGACCTATAAGAACAACGGCGGCATCGGTCAGGCCCGCGTCATCGTTGTGGGCAAGGGCAACTTCAAGGGCAAGCAGGCGCTCGTATTCAACCTGCTCGACTGGGTTGCGCCGCTTAACGTGAGCCAGGGTATCGAGCAGCTCATCACCGTGGAGGCGCGGGGGCTACGCGCGACGGTGTCGATGCACGTGAAGTCGCAGGGGCGCTGGAAAGAAGTCATCAGGACCGAAGACGGTTGGCTGGGGGCGGACGGCCTGGGCGATGCGCGCGAAGGAGTCGCCTACTCCCCGCGGGGCATCATGCGCCCCGATAAGGCGTTCGGCATAAAGGACGACCCCGGCTGTGCGATGGGGTATCTGAAAGTCGATTGGTCCCACTGGTGGAGCGGGGATTCGTACTCGTCCACGTACAACCAGCTGGTGTCGACGAACGACCGAACCGACTTCAACATGTACGCCAGCGAACACCTGATAGAATGCGGGCCGGTGTACAACTACTGCCTGAACATGGGCTGGAACGCTGCGTGCACGCCCCATGGCGGATCGGCGTTCTTCATGCACTGCTCCGCGAACGAGCCGACAGCTGGGTGCGTGTCGGTCCCCGAGCGGACGATGGTGTCGATACTCAGAACCATCGAGCCTGGGTGCGTCATCGCCATCGACACCCGTAGCCAGCTGGAACGCTACTGATCCCGATGAAGACTATGACCGTAACCGGTTGTTCCGCGCTGGGTAAACGAATTCCACCAGGTATTGCACCAGCTTCGAGCGGGGCGGTATCATGACCTGCAATCATTCCCGAAGAAGGGTTACGGTGAAGCAGATGGATCAGAAGTTGTTTACCGAGACGCGCCCGCTGTATGTGACGAGCAGGGAAAGCCCCCATGTGATCAGGTGTCGGATTCGCATGCGCGACCTGATCGACTCCGAGGCCTTTCGCCACGCCGTCGACACCACCATGCAGCGATACCCCTATTTCTGCGTCGAGCTGCAGAGAAAGAACGGCGATTTCTACTTTGCGGAAAACCATCGCCCGATCGTTATCACGAATTCGCTTCAGGGTGTCGAGCTGAATTCCGCGGATTCGAATTTCCACATGATCGCATTTTGCTGGCAGGACAACTGGATCATCCTCGACGTGTTTCACGGTTTGACGGACGGAACGGGTGCGTATGAGGTGCTGAGAACGCTTCTCCACTACTATTGCTCCGAACGGTACCACGTTGAACTGAATGACGAGGGCGTCCGCCTGGTCGGGGACGAAATCCCCGAAGAAGAGTGGGTCGATCCCGTGGTGAGCAGGGCAGACCTCCCGACCCCATCGCGCAATGAAATGCCCGCCGCGCTGAACCTCATCGATGCGGCAGGCCTCGAGGACGATCGGCAAAACACCGTATACAGCATCGCAATCTCCGAATCGGAATTCATGAGGTTTACGCTTGACAACGACGGAAGCCCCGGAACGACGATTTCCCTGCTGCTCAGCCGGGCTATCGCAAAACTGTTCCCCGATGCGGAAGGTACCATTCGCATCGCCCTTTGCGTGAATCAGAGGCATGCGCTCGGCGCGCCGCTGGCGCACCAGAGCTTGGTCGGCGGAGTGATGCTGGAATACAAGGACAAGATGCGCGATTGGCCCCTCGACAGGCAGGGCACCATTTACCGGGGGATGGTCTTCGCCCAGACCGTCGAAGAGACCGTGCTTGCGGGCGTGGCCACCCAAGCCGGAATGAACCGCATGCTCCTGTCCAAGGAAAGCGACCAGGAGCGGCTCGAGGTGATGTCTTCCATCAACGCGCTCACAAAACGGCTCGTCACGGCCACCGTAAGCTATGTCGGCAAGGCGACCTACAGGGGAGCCGAGCGCTACATCCGCGATTTCAGGGCGTGGACGTCCTCTGCGTCTAACGGCTTACTCGTCGAGGTTTCGGCTGTGAACGGGCGATTCACGCTCGATTTAATCCAGCATTTCTCAAGTCCCATCGTTGTGAACGCGTTCCTGAAACAGCTCGAGGATAACGGTATCGTGTACGACCTTCAGGATGTGCAGGAACTGGACCTTCCAAACGTCAAGCTTCCCTGGACCGAGGGAGATGCGTGACAGAACGTGTCTGACGGGAAGTGTCATACGGCTCACGGGTTGAGGGTTCGAGATACCAATGGGCTTCAAGCGAGATGAAGAGGGGGTTCACGATGCGCGATGATCTCGAAGCGGGTCGCGACCTCGGTTCGGCGCGCTTTACGGCACATGCTGCCGCAGCGCCGCTCACGACGTTCGGCCAGCGTCCGACGACGCCAGATACGGCTGAGCGGAGGCGTCTGGACGACTACAACGCCACCGTGTTCGACGATCCGGCTGATGCGCTCGAAGCGTTGCGCGGCATTCTCGGCCACGTGGGTGACGACGTGGTGATCCGCCAGCCGTTTCATGTCGACGGCGGTGCCCGCGTGTCCATAGGCGAGGGGTCGTTCGTCAACTACGACTGCCTTTTCCTCGCGAACGACCGTATCGACATCGGCCGACGGGTGCTTATCGCGCCCAGGGCGATGCTGCTCACCGTGTCGCATCCGGTTGACGCGGCCGAGCGTTTCCGCGTGCGTTACCTGACGGCGCCCATCGAGATAGGCGACGAGGCGTGGATCGGCGCCGGGGCGACGATCATGCCCGGCGTGCGCGTGGGGCGGGGCGCGGTCGTGGCGGCCGGAGCTGTCGTGACCAGGGACGTGCCCGACGGCTGCGTCGTCGCCGGCGTGCCGGCGCAGGTTCGGTCCTG
>JAFUBE010000346.1 GCA_017460365.1 Eggerthellaceae bacterium | reverse complement strand
GCTTCGGCACCACTCTCCCGATTCCACTGCATTGAAGCAAGCCATTCCACCTGCTCTCTCACAAGCCGCTGCGCCCACACGTCGAGCATGTCGTCTTCGTCGGCAATCAAGTCCATTGTACGGGAAAGCGTTTCGAGCAAGCGCGCATTGCGCTGCACCGCCTTCGGTACGATTTCATGGCGCACGTATGCCCGAAACTGGTCGGTGTGTGCGTTGGTTGCATCTTCCCGCCAAAGATCGCCCGTCGTTGTGCGAACGAGCGGCTTGTCTTCGCCTGCCTCCACGTCTAGCGCACGTCGAGCAAGGTAGTCGCGAAGGTCCTGCCGCGAAACATCCATGCAGGGTCGCGCAATAGCGCCATTGCGATAGCGCATCGACCGGAACCCTCCCGGGCCCGTCCCTACAATCGAACGCATGTAGAAGCTTTCCACCCTGTCGTCGGCGGTATGCGCGGTGAAAATACGGCCATCGCACACGGGCTTCATTGCACGGCGACACAAGCTTCCAAGCGCCTCTTGGGCCGCTGCATAACGCTCGCGCCGCGCCACTGCTTCAATGTTGGCTCCCTCTTGCAGAGCAATGCTCCCCACATCGATTTCCACCAAGAAGAACGCAAGTCCGAGAGCTTCGGCCAGGGAGCGCACGAATTCGGCGTCTGCGTCGGCGTCCGCTCCGCGCAGCCGATGGTTGACGTGCAGCATGGCAAGCTCGCCCAGAGCGCCATGTTCGCGCAGGTCGCTTGCAAGGTAGGCAAGCGCCGTCGAATCCGATCCGCCCGACACCATCAGCAGCACTGGCGCTTCGGTCCCTGCAAGGCCGCGTTGCTCTATTGTCCGCAAAATCCGTTCAAGCATGCCTTTATTGTAAAACGTGCCCCAACACTCCGTCAGACAAATATGTGCGTGACGAAGAAAGACACCTCCTGTAGACGAAAAGCGGGCAGCGAGATGAGGCCCGCCGCCCGCTATAGCATCGACCAATCCCGCCAGGAACGACAGCAGTCATACGATGAGGAACTCCAAGATGGGCCCCGCTACATCAGCGCCTTGCCCGCATCCCAGGCGCCACCGACCTCCTCGCCGACCACGCGGTAAATGCGGCGGGTGGAGTCGTAGACGATCGGGCGCATCTTGCCGAAGTCGACGCGACCCTCCTCGTCTAGGATCGAATCGTCCACGCACGTGTTCACCACGCGGCCCACGATGCGCGCACCATGCGCGTCTCCCTGGATGGAGGTGACCTCGCACTCCATGGTCAGCGGGAACTCCTCGATCACCGGCGCGTCCACGAACTCCGACTTCACGAACGTCAGGCCGGAACCCGCCGCCTTGTCCACCTTGCGCCCCGTGGCGATGCCGAAGTAGTCGGCCTCCGCCACGTGCGCCGCATCGGCGGGAGCCACCGTGAAGGCGCCCCGCGCCACGATGTTCTCGGTCGTCTTGTGGTCGCCGATGTTGACGCACACCTCGTGGCGCATGCACTCGCCGCCCCACGCCACGTTCATCGCGTTGGCCGTTCCATCTTCTCCGTAGCTGCCCACGATAAACACTGACTGCGGAAACAGCTCGCCCGCACTTCCCAGATTCTTCTTTACCATGATCAAACTCCTATCCTTCGTTTGCGTTATCGACGTTACAGGCTCACGATGCCGGCGCGGTAGCGCTCCAGGCGCCCGTCGCCCGACAGGGCGATGGCCTCGTCGAGTGCGGCGATTACTGCGTCGCGCTCAAGTGGCACGCGCCCGGCCACCTTCACGGGCATCGACACGTGCTCGCACTTGAACACGGTGTCGCATTCCAGGCGCGCCACGAGCTCCTGCAGCTCCACCAACCGCTCGACCTCGGTGGCCTCCTCGAACTGTCCCGCAAGAACGTCCTGGTAGAGCGGCGTATCGGGAAACAACGTGAGCGACGCCACGTAGATCATCATCGGACGCAGCTCGTTGTACACCCGCGCGGTCTCGACGGCGCTCCGCTCTCCGTAGCCGCGCCCGCCCAGGCCGTTCACGAACTGCCCGACCCAGGAAAGGCCGGCCTCGTCCACCTTGGCCATCTGCTCCAGCACGGTCGCGGAATCGTAGCCCTTGCTCATCCGCTCAAGCAGGTAGTCGTCGCCGGTCTCCACGCCAACGGTCAGCCGCGAGTAGCCCGCATCGGCGAGCGCGCGCAGCTGCTCGACCGACTTGTTGCGGAAGTTGGTCACCCGCGCGAACGCACCGATCGACTTCACCCAGGGAAGCTTCTCGTGTATGAGCTCGGCCACGCGCATCAGCCGGTCGTAGGGCAGCACGAACGAGTCGGCCCCCTGCAGCCAGATGCGGTCGTAGTGGCGCCAGGGCGAGGCGGCCAACTCGTCCAGGTCGGCCTCGACCTCGTCCCAGGGCGACACCGCGAACCGCGCGTCCTTGTAGAAGGTGCAGAACTCGCACCTGTCGTGCGAGCAGCCCGACGTTATCTGCAGGAACTCGCAGCCCGCCTCGAAGGGCGGGCGCACCACGCCGCTCGCAAAATGCATCTCTACTTCTCCGTGTACACCTTGGCGGCGATCTTCCAGCCGTCCTCGGTCTTCTTCAGCACGTGGAAGTCGACGTAGTCGGCGCCGTGGAAGCCCTCCATGGTCACGCGCACGGCGGCGATGTCGCCCACGACGTCGAGGACGTCGATCTGGGTCTTGGAGTCGGACGGGCCGAGCTGGTCCACGAGGTCGAACAGCGTCTGGATGGGCGCGCCGTTGATGGTGGCCCCTTCCATGAAGGCCGGCTTCTGCGCCTCGCCGCTGACGTTTCCGCCCTCGCTGTACGCCTTCACGCATTCGATTACTTCCTGGTAGTCCTTGATGGATGCGTTTGCCATTGCAGGCCCCTTTCGCTTCGGTTACGGCGCGGGCTTTCCCGCGCCCACGGGTTGCAGTATGATTGTGTGCCGAAGGGAAAACTAGTACTGATTTCAAAGACAGGTACTATCTTAGGAGATAGCAATGGGATTGAACGAGAGCAAGATCGACGAGGCCAAGTTCGAGGGCACGGGCTACAGCTACACGATGTCGCTCATCCAGGGCAAGCACAAGATGGTTATCCTCTACTGCCTGATGGAGTTCCAGCCGGTGCGCTTCAACGAGATGAAGCGCTACCTGGGAAAGGTCACCGACAAGACGCTGTCCATGAACTTGAAGGAACTCGAAGCCGACGGCCTTGTTGAGCGCAAGGAGTATCCGCAGGTGCCGCCCAAGGTGGAGTACTCGCTCACGCCGCTCGGCGACTCGCTCATGGAGGTGCTCGACCAGCTGTGCACCTGGGGCGAGGCGCACAAGGGATAGACCGTCAAGACCTCCCGGTCATGCATTACGCCGCCTCGGAAGCTGGCTCCATTGCTGTCGAATCCCTCTGTGAAGCCCATGCGGAACGCTCCAACCGTAAGCCAGCCGGAGCAACAACGCTACCAGGCCACGGGCAGAATCGTCAGGAGGGGCGCCACGACGATGGCGGGCAGCATGTTGGCCACCCGAAGCTTCGGGCCCCACACCAGGTTCACGCCCACGCAGAAGATGAGGATGCTCCCCACGAGGGAGAGCCCCGCGAGCGAGCCTTCGGTCATGAGCGGTCCGACGAACGCGGCGAGAGCCGTGATGCAACCCTGGAACACGCCCACGGGCAGCGCCGAGAACACGCAACCCCTGCCCATCGAGCAGGTCATCACCAGAATAATGACGAAGTCGAGCACCGCCTTGGTGGCGAGCACCGACCAGTCGCCGAACGCACCGTCTTGCACGGCACCCACAACGGCCATCGCGCCCACGCACACGGTGATCGACGCGGTGACGAACCCCTCGACAAACATGCGGTCGCCGTCGTTACCCGACCTGCGCTTGAGCCACTCGCCGAACCGCGTGACGAGCGCGTCGAGGTCCACGAGCTCGCCGACAAGCGCGCCCGCCACGATGCTGGCCACCACGAACAGCGACTTCCCTGACGCCAGCTGCCCGCCATCCAGCGCGAGCATGCCCTGCATGGCGCCGGCTATGCCGATGAACAGCACGCAGACGCCACAAGCCTTGCCAAGGCCGTCTTGCAGCCTCTCGCCCACCGCCTTGCCGGCAGCAAGGCCAAGCAAGCCGCCCGCAACGATGGCGGCCACGTTTATCACTGTGCCCAAACCAGGCATCGCTTCCTCCGTTCTGGGCAGGACACGCCTAGCTCTCTGCCTCCGAGGTATAGGTATCAGAAAGCATCGTACTTGCGCTTGCATTAATGCATCGTAGGTACACCATCTCCTTACTTTGCTT
>JAFUBE010000345.1 GCA_017460365.1 Eggerthellaceae bacterium | reverse complement strand
GTTCAGCTCGCGATCCTGGTTGAACGTGCGACCCGAAGTGGCTTCCGCATAGGCATCGTAGGAGAGACTGAGGTTGTACAGCTGGCGCGGCGAGCTCACGATGACCCGGCTCGGCGCGCTCGGAGCAGATTCCTGGGTAGCCGACTCGCCGCCTTCGACAACCGTCTTAGCGAAGTAGGGATTGAAATAGAAGGAGCTGGGGATTACGTCTTCGGAGACCAGCCCCTGCGATTCGTAAACTTGAACGAGCTGGTAGAACGAGCTGTCGATCAGAGTACCTTCGGCCGTCCTCGGCATGGCTGCGTTCGTCATTTCCTTGGGAAGCGGATAAACGCGGTACGTCAGACCTTCCGATGCGTAAACCGGATAATAGTCGACACCGGCAACGCCGCTATCTGGATGAATTTCACACGACCCGAATACGCTGCCGGCAACAACCCGAACGGTACTCGGCGGCGTGTCGGATTCGCGGTACACGATGCCGTACCCATCGCCGACGACTGCCAGTGAAGGTTGCGTCTGGTCGATTTCTCCACCGTAGAACCCGTACGTGCCACCAGCGTATTTCTCGAAGTACACGAGGGAGCCTGGCTTGAATTCGGACTCCCAATCGCCATAATGGGCGTTTGCGTTGAGGCGCAGGTACGGGTAGGTGGTCAAGCCCTGGCCCATAAGGTTGTAAGGATGAGATGCGCCTTGCGTGTCGACCGTGAAGCTCGTCCCCAAGCGAAGCTGCAGCTGGTCGACACTCATGCCGGAAAGCGACGCGCTCCAAGCAGCTGCGGCGTTGTCGGATGATCCTCCGTGAAGGTAGAACGCGCTCGGGGTATCCTCTGCGGAGCTGCCCTCCTCCTTCGCAGCCGGATTGACATGGGCGATAGAGGGAGCTGTGCGGTCATTGAGCAACCCCCCGTTCGCCGAACAGATGGTGTACACGTTGGCAACGTCGTGCAAGGAACCCGAAGATAGCCCTGCTGCAAGTGTGCTCCCGAACACGAAGCCCGAAGCATAGCAGTCCGTCAGGTCGACCACGCCTCGTTCGCCGACGGCACCGACCAAGCCCGCGACGGTTCCGCCATACACGTAGCTATCGGCGTACGAGGTGGAGACGCCGAGCGCACCATCCGCCCGACCGACGAGGCCGCCGGAATAGCGGCTGCCGTTCTGCACCGTTGCAGCGAGGCTACCCGTTATCGAAAGCGAGCCGCCTTCCTCCAGGCTTCCGACAAGGCCGCCCACATCCTGACCCGACAACCAGATGTCCTCATGAGTCTTCTCGTCAAGCCCGTCCTTCACCTCATCGAGAAACACATGGCAGTCCTCAATCTCGTTGTTGGCACCCGAAACAGCACCCACGAGGACACCCGTATTGCCCGTGCCGGTCACATGGGCACCTGTAAGCGAGATTCCCTTGACCTTCACCGTGCTTTCATATTCATCGGTTCCGCCGAGCGACGCGAACAAGCCCGCATCTCCCTGCTCGTCTACCGTGAGCCCCGAAATCACGTAGCCACCCGCAGGGGCGCCATCGGCGCTTTCAATGTCGAGAAGCGTCGGTGCGTGAATGGGCTTGAACTTCGCGATGCCGTCATCGGTTCGGCCGTTGAAATAGCGGTTCCCATCGCCGCAATACATTTCATACCAGTCGTCAGTGAGGATGGTGTCCTCGAACGAGATGTTTCGGGCCAGCCGTGCCTTGTCGATACCTGGGTTCAGGTCGGCGAGGCCATCGAGGTTCTGCACGTGCCTCCCGTATTCGAGGACGGCTGTATCGACATGGTCACCCGTTGTCGAGTTGTAGCTCGCATCCGCAAACAAGCCGTTCGTCGACGCCGTGGCGGTTCTCGGCTCGACGAGATGGTTGGCGCTCGTCACAGTGAGGCTGATGTTCAGGACATCGCCAGCCACGAGGCGCTCGCTGTCGCTTGCATTGCTCTGCGATCCGTACAGCTTGTCGAAACGCGTGTCTTCGCTGTAGAGGTCATCGAGCACGACGCTCACCCAATAACGCAAGCCCGTTGACCGGAGTTGCCCTTCATTGGCGTCTGGACGTGGACTCACTGTGTATTGCCTAGTCCGCTTATGACCGTAGCTATCGGACAATGCTACCGAGAACACGAGATCTTCGCTCACGGTATTAGGCTTCGAGCAGCTGAACAACACCTCGAGCGTCTCGCCGTTCGAAACCGAGATTGTCGGTTGCAGCAGCGACGTGTTATCGCTTGACGTTGCCGAATCACCGCCATAGTAACCGACGATCGCCTTTTGCTCGCGTACGTCCCGGAAGCGCAAGTTGTCGTAATACCGGTCGTCCTTCTTTGTTCCAGCTTCAGAGTTTGACCACATGGTCAGGTAATTCGAGAAGTCATCGCTCTCGCTGTAATAGACGGCATAAACACCGCCACTCGACGGATCGTATTCCACCACCCAATTGTTGCCAAGCAGTTCGGCATCGCAGATACCGGCAACCATGACTTGATCGAGCACCGAACTCGAGCCTCGGTTTGCGGAGTTTATCGCGTAGAAGTCGGTAGTGATGGGTTGATTGTCTTCGTCGAGCTCCACCGTGCAGTCGCTAGGAGTGCCAATCAGATCGACACCACCTGTCTTAGTGTTCTCGTAGACGTAGGCATTTCCCTCAGAGCGCAACGACATCATCTTGTTCTGGACGGCAGAATAGATGACCTCCGCCTTCGAATCGAGCTCGTTTTGGCGCATCTCGCGCTGCCAGTTGATGAGGTTGGGCACGATGAGCGCGGCGATGATGACGAAAATCGCCAGAACGGCGAGCGTTTCGGTTAGCGTGAAACCGTGCTCGTTATGTACCCCTCTGCGCTTCATTCACCTACCTCGCCGATCCCAGGCCAGTGTTCGTCGTACGTGTTAGCCCAATTGTTCGAAGCGTTATCCAAACTCATATTTTATGACCGAAAACCCCTGGTAGCAAGTAACAACGGTGGGTAGTGCAGGCTGGTTCGGCGCGAACGTCGCAAACGTCACAGTTCGTGCCTGTCGCAGGTGGCGGGCACCTGGTTGTCCGATTCGCGAGCGAACGACACGGAGCGAGGAACCGCGGTGAGCGCCAGATACACGACCTGCACCGTTGTCATGCGCGGTGCAGGGTTTGTCACGGGGCTGCATCAAAAGTCCCGTATGGGCCGATTTCCCGGTTAGGGCGACCTGCCAGGTCATCCCCGTAGGAGCGCTCCCCTGAACGCCCGCCTACCCGGGTCCAGCGGGCGCTCAGGATTCCGAAGGTATGCCTTTAGGCAGAGCGCCCCTACGGGGTTTCCGTTGCTGTCGGGCAACCGCCTTATGTTACAGCCCCCAAGGGGGTTTCCGTTGCTGTCGGATAACCACCTCATGGTACAGCCCCCATGATGGGAGCATGACCCATCCCTTTCGCAT
>JAFUBE010000344.1 GCA_017460365.1 Eggerthellaceae bacterium | reverse complement strand
GAGAAGAAGGCGGTCAAGCGCATCGGCGAGGAAGAGGCGCTGCGCTTCCAGCAGGAGCTCCGCGACGAGCCGAAGACGAGCAAGACGATGGCCGTGTGGATCGCACTGGCGACGGGGCTTCGCCGCGGCGAGGTGCTCGCGCTGAAATGGGGCGCGGTCGACCTCGACAGCGCCTGCCTGAGCGTGCGCGGGCAATACGGCAAGGAGCACAAGCCGAAGAAGGCGAAGACCCAGAAGTCGCACCGCACGATAGCGCTCGACCCCACGACGGTCGAGATGTTGCGCGAATGGAAAGCCGAGCAGGCGGCCCAGCTAGCCGTCGCGACCGACAAGCGCAAGGCCATCACGCAGACCGACGAGACGCCCGTGTGCACGAGCCGCAGCGGCGGCTTCCTCGAGCCTGATACGTTTAACCGGTGGCGGCGCGGCTTCTACGTCGATCACGGGCTCGGTTACTACGAGGACCCTGAGGGCAAGACCGGCTTCGTCGGCCCCGACTTCCACTCGCTTCGCCGCGCGCAGGGCACGATACTCGTCGCTGAGGGCGTGAACCCCAAGACTGTGCAGGAACGGCTCGGCCACGAGCGCATCAGCACGACCCTCGAGCTGTACGCCGAGGCAGAGCGCACCAAAGACGAGGAAGCGGCCGAAAAGATAGGGTCGTTGTTCGCAGGCGAAGAAGACCCGATTGGCACCGCGCCTAAAGAAGCGTCGGCGAAAGCGATAAAGACCATCGTCGAGCAGCAGAGCCCGGAAGATTGGCCTGATTGGATCCGCCAGCTAGTCGAAAATGCGATCGACAAGCTGTAGGCCTTCAGGTAGACGCGTCACAAACCAATCGTGACAGCTGTGACAGATGTGACAGATACTACGAGCATGCAAAGCTACCGTCAGACAGCTCGAAGTTCGTTCATGACATGCGCCATCGCAACATGTGCGCTCAAGCCCCGCCGCACTTTTTCACAGCAGACAAAGCGCCGCTATTGCACGACGACCTGCAAGAGCGATTCTGCCACTTGAAGGATGAGGCGATAATACCCCGCAGGCGATTCCTCGCTTACGCGTTGCGAAAGCCGCGCAATCCAAGAAAGCGGATGCTCCGAAGCGAAGCTCGAGCACGCAGCGGCCTCGCCTTCGGCGCCTTTCGCGGCACGCTCGCAAAGTACCGAGAGATACAGCAGCTCGATACCGATGTGATCGGCGTACTGGTTGTTCTCGTTGGAAACCTGCAGCCCCGCTTCGCGCAACAGGCGCTGCATCTCGAAGGTCGCCTCCCCGAAGCCCACCGAGACGTCCTTGTTGCGGTAGAACGTCTCCCAGGGTGCGGCAACCGGGCTCGGCGGCCCCACGAACAGGCGGGTGTACTCGACCGAGATTCCGCGCACCGGATCCTCCCCCGCATCCGCAAGCGAGCGCCTGACGTCGGCGTAATCGAAGCAACTGCCGATTGCCTTGGCGACCCCTTCGTCTTCGAAGTCGGGGAACTCGCGCCAAAACGCCGGGTCCAGCCCGAGCCGGTCGGTCTGGTTCATCGGAGCGAGCAGCGAGTTTCCTATGAAGGCGAAGGCCCCTGAGAGCTCGTTCCAGGTGAGGGAATCTGCGTTCATGGAAG
>JAFUBE010000042.1 GCA_017460365.1 Eggerthellaceae bacterium | reverse complement strand
GGTGCTCGAGAGCTGGTATCCGCTCGGCCATGGCGATGCGGCGCTGCTCGCCGAGCCGCTGTTCGCCGACCTCGGCGCCAAGTACGGCAAGACTCCCGCCCAGATCATCCTGCGCTGGCACATCCAAGAGGGTAACGTCATCTTCCCGAAGTCGACGAGCCCGGCGCACATCGCCGACAACATGGCCATCTTCGACTTCGCGCTGACCACGGAAGAGATGGCGCAGGTGGCGCTGCTCGACAAGGGCGTGCGTTACTTCAACATGACGCTCGAAGAGCAGGAGGCCAACCTCGGCCAGTTCGTCCCGGAGGATTAACGCACCGCATCGAGAGGTCGGCATGTCCGTGCAATAGTTGTCAATTTTTTCGAAAATCCGACGATATTGGCGAATCAGCATTAATCGATGTCAAAAAATTCGAAAATACGACGATTTAGAAATCACGATATAAATACTCGTAAATTCAGCAAAGCTGTCACCTGCATAAATGTAATAACCAATTTCGGAGAAATAGGGCCGGAGAGAAATATCGTCGGAAATTCGAAAAAAACGACAGCCAAACTTGTCGAGTACGTGAAATCGTCAGAAATTCGAAATAAATGTCAATTTGCGTTAACGAGGGCGAAAACAATGAAGACGAGGATGTTGCGCGACATAGAGGTTTCCGAAGTCGGGATGGGCTGCATGGCCTTTTCCCACGGCTATGGCAAGATTCCGCCCGAGGATTACAGCATCGAGGCGATACGCGGGGCCTACGAGCATGGCTGCACGTTCTTCGACACAGCCGAGGTGTACGGCCCGAACCTGAGTCCGCTGCACCTCGGCCACAACGAGCGCATCGTAGGCAAGGCGCTCGCGGGCGTGCGCGACGAGGCGGTTATCGCGACCAAAATGATGCCGGGCGGGGGCATGGGCCGCAACGCGTACCGCACCCTGCGTGACCATCTGGAAGGGTCGCTTTCGCGCTTGCGCACGGATTACGTGGACCTGTACTACATCCACCGTTCGGGCGGCGTGGTGATCGAGGATGTCGCCGACGCGATGGGGCGCCTCATCGACGAGGGTCTCATCCGCGGCTGGGGCCTCTCGCAGGTCGACGTCGACGTGATCGACCGCGCGCAGCAGGTGACGCCGCTTGCCGCCATCCAGAACATCTACTCGATGGTCGAGCGCGACTCCGAAGACGCCATCATCCCGTATTGCGTCGAGCGCGGCATCGGCTTTGTGCCGTTCTCACCGATCGCGAGCGGGCTTCTGTCGGGCAGGATCACGACCAAAACGAAGTTCGAGCGCCGCGACGACGTACGCAACTGGGTGCCGCAGCTGCGGCGCGAGAACATCGCGGGCAACCAGCCCATCATCGATTTGCTGGCCGAGTTCGCCGATCTGAAGGGCGCCACCAGCGCGCAGATCTCGCTCGCATGGATGCTTCACAAATGGCCGAACGTCGTGCCCATCCCCGGCTCGAAGAACAAGGGCCGCATCATCGAGAACCTCGACGCCGCGCTCGTGGAGCTCACCGACGACGAATTCACCTCGCTCGAAGCAGCGCTCGACCGCTGCACCGTATACGGCCACCGCGGCCTCGGCGGCTTTTAGTGCATCGTGAGTTTGCTCGGATGGTGCGATCCGGCTATTGCGATATGCTATAGTTCACTTAAGCTAACTTACGAGGGAAAGGCAGCTGCAATGGCCGAAACTATCAAGATCGAACCGGGCTCGGTGCAGGAGACGCTGATCATCCCCCTGTACGGGCGAAAGCTCTGCGCCGACATGTTTCCGAACCTGTACAAAGACGAAAGCGCCGCCCGCTTGTGCGCCCGGCTCGACTACGATTTCGCCGACATGGACAAGAAGGCCGAAAGCACGTTGTGGAAGTTCGGGGCGCTCGAAGCTGCCATGCGGCAAATCGATATGGAATGGGAGATCCGCGACTACCTGTTGGGGCATCCGCAGGCTGCCATCGTGAACATGGGTTGTGGCCTCGACCAAACGGGCCGTGCGTGCGATAACGGTACGTGCAAGATCTACAACGTCGACATGCCCGACATCATCGCTGCCCGAAACGAGCTTTCGCCCGCAGGCGAGCGCGAGCTCAACATCGCGAGCGACCTCAACGACTTCACCTGGATGGACGCGGTGGACGGCAGCGGCGGCGCCGTGTTCTTCGCGGCGGGTGTGTTCCATTACCTCACGTTCGAGCAGGCGAAGGCGCTCGTAAACGAGCTGGCGCGCCGCTTCCCCGGAAGCCGGGCGGTGTTCGACACCGTCGGCAAGCTGGGCAAGAACCTCATGAGACAGACGTTCAAGAACTTCGGCATGGACAACTACGATGATTGCCTGTACGTGGAAGATCCCTCCGAGCTCGACAGCTGGTGTTCTGCCGCGCGCGTCTCGACGCGTGGCTACATGCTGGGATACAGCGATATGGACGACCCGGCGGTCACGGGGCTGCACCGGTTTCTGGCGCGCCGCTGCGACGGCCTCGTGAAAATGCGCATCGTCCGCATGGATTTCGAAGAGCCGAAAGCCGTTCGGGGGTAACGCCATGATGAAATACACGGGTAAATACTGGCTCGTCGTTTCGTTCCTTCTCCGCAAGCCGCTGAAGAGGGCCTACGGCCGCGAAGTCGCCTCCAAGGCTCTGAGGCGGGGCAATCGGGTGTACCGCGAGATGCTCGCCGCGGCCGACGACATCGGCGCCGACAACCCCATGGCACCGAACGTGTATCTGAGCTTTGCGATGATGGCGATCTGGAAGGCGGCGGACGGAGCGATAACGCCCGAGGGCCTCACCGACATCGTCACCGGCGTCATGGGCGACGAGAAGGTGATGAAGCTCATGGGTCGGATAGACCTGAACAATCCCGAGGCCCGGCGCAAGCTGAGCGCGACGTTGCGCGCGAACAAGCAATGGGCCGACGACCACCCGCAGTACCGCGACGTCACATGGGATTTCAATTTCGACGAGACGAAGCACCGCGATGGAATCTACTACCACTACATGCGCTGCCCGATCGAGAAGTTCGCACGGGAAAACGGCTTCATGGAAGTCCTTTCCGTCGGATGCGCCCTCGACTACCCTAATGCGCGGGCCAAGCACGCGTT
>JAFUBE010000343.1 GCA_017460365.1 Eggerthellaceae bacterium | reverse complement strand
GACCACTTGCCCCACTTGGTAGTTTTATCTGGCTTGTTGTAGGCACGAACCTTTACGTAGTATTTCTTGCCCTGCGTGAGGCTCTTGAACGTGTACGAGCGCTTCGTCGTCTTGGCCTTCTTGGTGGTGCTACCGCTGAACTTCTTCGATTGCGACACGACGTACTGATAGCCCTTGGCCTTCTTGGCCTTCTTGGCCGTGACGGCAATCTGCCCAGCCTTGGAGCTCTTTACGCTCGAAATCGTCACCTTAGCAGGTGTCGCAACCTTGGCAGCCTGTGTCGTAAGCGTAGTGGCGTCGGCTTGACTGAAACCTAGCAACGAGAACGCTAGCGCAAAAGCAGCGATGAGCACGATGGAAGCCTTAGAGAACCGTATCGCTAAAGAAGACATGCTGATCACCCCATGAGGACGCGGTTTGTGAACATAGGCTGATTATATTGTACACATAGGTTGCGAAATCGGAAGAAACCCCGCATGCGACGGAGATTCTTCTGTTGGATGGCACCATGTTAGAATAGTAGCAACTCCTATGCCGCTTTGAACAAGGGAGATTTCATGGCCGCTTTTTCAGCAAAACGCTTCAGCGTTGCCCTCTCGGTAGTGCTGTCGATAACGCTCGTCTTCGCGATGGCCCCCTCGCCAGCATATGCTGCGATAGCCGAGATTACGAACAAGCAAGCCTCAAAGGTGCTGAAGAAATACGACGCTGATGGCTACTATCTCGTGAGCACGATGCACAAGTACGGAATCGATTTGTTTCGGGGCTCCGCCGACAAGTATGACATCCGCTACTATAGGACTAACGTTCATGAAACTTGCCACTCGTACTTCAGTCATTTGTGGGATAACAAATACGGCATGCGCTACTACTACATCGGCAACAAGAAGCGCATCGGCGTGACTAAGAAGGACGTGTTCAAATCATACATAGCCTTGAAATCGGTGCCAAAGCGGCTTCGTGAAGGCCGGTGGGGCGAATATGTAGGCAAGTCGAATCTGACCGTTACCGCGAACGTCTACGGCATCTACGGCTTGATGGATGAGTTCACGGCGTATTGCTGGGGTATGAATACGATTGTGAAGCTGTATCCGTACGCCAAGGCCAAGACGACGAATTCAGGTTATCTCAACTTGACGTCTGACTACAGCGTCTCGTACGTGGAGTTCCGGTATTTCATGGAGCAGTACCTCTATTATGCGAAAAAGAAGAAGCCTGCCGTGTACAAACAAATCATGAGCGATAAGAAGCTGTTGCGGGCAATGCGTGCTATCGACAAGAAGTTCGCATCCGCAATCAAAGCTTACGACAAGAACGTCGTCGACTACGCCTCAACGAATAGGAGATTCGACAAATACGATGCTGAGGACCTTGAAGAGATATGCGGTGCTGTGAGCGAATACAACATGTTCGTGAAAGAGCTTTTGAAGTCGAGGTATACGGCTATCACTAAGGCGTGCGGCTTGAAGAATGTAGCCGAGCGCCATCCGTTCAAGGCATGGCCCAAAACCCCAGAGCTTGAAGAGGAGTCTGCGTACACTGCAGCTAGAAGCGCTGTGATTTAGATCGCTTGCCGATGTATAGCTGAGTTAGACGAACGGCCAGCATCACAGTTGCTATTGCGATGCTGGCTGTTCAGAAGCGATAGCTACTCAATCTTGAGCTTAGCCAGAACGAGCCCCCGGCGGCGGGTCGGTCGTCGGACGATAGGCAATCCACGATGCGCCGATTAAGCGCTTTAGAACCGTCCTCACGTGCACGCCACGTGCTCCACGCGCTCTCCTGGCTGGCAGGACGGTTACGATTGCTCCATGGAGCTGTGGGGAAGCCGGGGCTGCGGTGCAATCGACCTGTTCGAAGATAGGAGCGACCATGTGCACCGTTGCCGTCAAGATACCCGAAGACGTCCTTTTCGACATGCGGATGAGCGAGCGCGAGGCGGCATCCTTCGCCCAGCGCATGACGGCCCTCGGCCTGTACGGGATAGGGGGCGTGTCGCTGTGCTATTGCGCCGACATCGCCGGAATGCCCAAGGAGGATTTCGTGAGGTTCCTCGGCGAGAACGGCGCCAGCATCTTCCGCTTCGAAGACGAGGCAGAGTTCGACGAGGAGCTCGCGAATGCCGAGCACGCTGCGAGGCTTTCCCATGCTTGATGTTGTCGCGAACTCCACGCCCATCATCGTGCTGGCGAAGATCGGGCGGCTCGACCTGCTCATGCGGCTCTATGGCGAGGTTGCGATTCCCCGGGCCGTTTACGACCTTCGGGGTGTAGGCTTCTACGTGAGCGATGCCGTCGTCGACATGGCCCTTGCCGCCGCCGGCGAATAGCCGTTGTTTCGCTTGTTTTGGTGCCAAAGCGTCAGGGCGGTGAACTGAAGGAACGTTTGCTCGCGCTCGCGATCGGCGGTGTCTCGGCAGTATTGTTGCGGGAGGGCAAGGTCTACGGTCACGACGCCGGCATAATCTTGGCCGGGCTTTCGCACTGCAATCGGAGGCGCATGAGCCCCGGTGCGCTTATAGACGGTTCGATCGAGAAGTTCGTGCGGGGAGCCGATTGTCGCCGAACTGCGCCGGTGCTCTGGGCGCGGTGGAGTGGTTAGGCGTCTCGAGGTGCCTTTCCCTCTGCAAGCGATTCGCAGCGCAGGCGGCCTCGCTTGTCCGCGCGCATGCGAACTGACACGCGCGAACCGAGCGGGACTGCCATCGCCGCCCGCGCCGGAGCGTTGGGGTCGGAGCCGCGGATCAGCGGGAAGCACGCCAGGCCACCACCGTCTTCGGCCACGTAGCACCAGAGCATGTTCCACC
>JAFUBE010000342.1 GCA_017460365.1 Eggerthellaceae bacterium | reverse complement strand
GTCGGCTGGGACGGCGACTGGCGCGAGCTGTTCGAGGGCGACGAAGGCGACGGCGGAGGGGAGGTGGCCTAGATGGAGCAGATGGCGACTACCGGAGGAAGGCTCCTGTACCTGACCGACGTGCCGCCCGACCAGCCGGGCGGGCTGTTCGCGGACGCGCCGGACGCCTTCGACATGAACAAGGCGGCGGAGCTTCTGGGCGTGACACGCCAGACCATCAAGCGCGAGATCGACCGGGGCAACCTGCGCAGCTTCCACGTGGGCGCGAGGGTGCGCATAACGAAGCAGGCCCTCGTCGATTACGTGCACGAGCGGGAGGGGGCATGATGGGCGGAATCGGAGGTGCGCGCCCCGCAGCCAGGGCTTTGGCGGGCAACCGGCTGCAGGACACGCGGGTGCGGAACGCGGTGCGCTCCATTTCGGATTATATAGCGCGAACCTGTCTAATTTGCGGCAACCATCGCGCCGAAAGCGTATCCACGAAACGCGCGAAGGGGGTGGCGCGATGATCAGCGATCGCGAGCGTGACGACTTGCGGGCGTCGATGCCGGACCTCCTGCGCGAGCGGTGCGGGATCGTGAACCTGCGCCGGTCTTTCAGCTGCCCTTCCCCGGGCCACGAGGACAGCGACCCCTCCGCGCACTATTACGAGAACGGCAACACCGTGCACTGCTTCGGGTGCGGCAAGACGTGGGACGTGTTCACCCTGGTCGGCGAGCTCAACGGGATAGACGGCTTCGCGGAGCAGGCCCGCGCCGTGGCCGACATCGTCGGGTACCGGCTTTCCGACGACGGTGGCGAGCCACCCAGGCCCCGCCCGAAGCCGAAGCCCCGGCCGCCCTTCGAGAAGCCGAGGGAGGCGGGCGCCGGCAACTACTTCGAGGCATGCGGCCGCGCGTTCGGCGACCTGTACGCGCCTGGAAACGAGGTGGGCCGCCGCTACCTGCGCTACCGGGGCCTCGACGATGACGACGCGGCTCGATGGGGCCTGGGCTTCACGCGCAACCCGCGCTGCATCATGCCCCAGTTCCGCGTGTACGAGCCGGAAGCGCTCGGGTTCATCACGATTCCGTTCTGGAACCGCGACTTCAGCGAGGCGCGCTACTGCATGGTGCGCACCATCAGCCGGGGCGACGTGCGCAACAAGGAATGGCGGCCCAAGGGCGTGGCGAGCCCGCTGTGGAACGAATGGATGCTGACGGCGTCGCTGCCCGTGGTGTTCGTGGCGGAAGGCCTCATCGACGCGATGGCCATAAGCAAGGTCGTGAACAAGCCCACCATGGCGCTCGGCGGCGTCGCCAACGCGAAGAGGCTGGCGAGCATCCTGTACCATGCGGAGCCGCGCGAGCGCCCCGACAAGGTAATCGTGTGCATGGACGAGGACGACGAAGGGCGCAAGACGGCCGAGGCAATTTGCGGCAACCTCACGCGCATAGGCGTGGCGAACGGGCTCGTCCCGCCTTACCCGGGCGGCGCGAAGGACATGGACGAGTGGCTTATGCGCGGCGAGGGCACGGAGTGGGACTTCGAGGCCCAGCCAGCCGACGGCACGGGCCTCGTCCTGTACCGCACGAGGTGGCGAGATGGGAGCTAGCAAGCTTGAGTACGCCGCCCAGATGGAAGAGGCCGCAGCCAAGGTCGGGGCCGAGGAAGTTACGGCAACCCAGGGCTCGGGGCTCCCGCCCTTCGAGAGCGCCATCGTGCTCGCGGACGAGCTGCCGAAGATGCCCGACGAGATCATCGAGGGCGTGCTGCTCGAAACGCACAAGATGCTGCTGACCGGCCCTTCGAAGGCGAACAAGACGTGGGGGCTCATTGCGCTGGCGGAAAGCGTCGCGACGGGCGGCTGCTGGCTGAGCTTCCGATGCGCGAAACGGCGCGTGCTCTACGTCGACTTCGAGACCGATGCGCGCACGCTGCAGAAGCGCATATCGACGGTCGCCTACGCCAAGGGCGCGAGCCCCGAGGAGGTGCGCGAGAACCTGGTCGTGTGGCCCCTCCGGGGCAAGTCGTGCAGCCTTGAGGAGATTGCCGCAGAGCTGTTCGTGCGCTGTAAGCCCGGCGATTTCGGCATGGTGGTGCTCGACCCCGCCTACATGATCCAGGACGGCGACGAGAACAACGCCCGCGACATCCGCGAGTTCTTCGCCAAGCTCGACCGGCTGTGCGTTGGCCTGGGCTGCACCGTGGTGATATCGCACCACCATTCGAAGGGCGCGCAGGGGATGAAGAGCGCGATCGACCGGTCTTCGGGCTCCGGGGTGTTCGGGCGGGCGCCCGATGCGGTGCTCGACATGACCGAGCTCGTGCTGGAGCCGGGCACGCTGGAGATGGCGCGCGAACTCCACTCACTTGCGGCAACCAAGCACCTGACGGGGTGGCGCATCTCGTTCACCTTGCGCGAGTTCCCGCCGAAGCGGCCGCTCGACGCTTGGTTCGTGTTCCCGCTGCACAAGGTGGACGACACCGGGCTGCTTGAGGATAGCAAGTCGAACTTCGGCGGCGCGTCGGAGGCCAGGAGGCTGCGCCTGGAAGCCGAGAACGTCGGCAAGATCGCCTTGCTCGACGCCGTGTGCGAACGGCTCATCGGCGATGCTGGCTTCGTGTTCCGCGACGAGGTGGAGCGCGCGCTCGGCTGGTCGACGTCGACCGTGAACCGCTGGATAGACAAGAGCTCGAAGTTCCGGCGAGACAGCCCCGAGGGCGGCAGCAAGGCCCGCATCGTGAGGCGCGGGGGTGACGGCGATGGCGCTTAACCCCAGAACCCCTCCATTGACTGGGTTAACACCTCCCCGTCACCCTTATATAAATATGAAAGCAGGGGTAGATGAAGCGGCATGGAAAGCAGGCGGGCGCGGAAGGCCGCCCGCCCTGCAATCCATGCCATGCCCCGGGGCGGATGGGTCGTCGGCGTTGACGGGGTGGTCCCGATGACGAAATTCTGGACCGTCCGCCAGGAGGAGATGATCCGCGAGTACGGCCACCTGGGCGCCGAGGCTGTGGCCCAGGCCATCGAGGCGGAATGCGGCGTGAAGCGCACCGTGCGGGCCGTGCAGCAGCACGCCCACGTCATCCACGCCAGCCTGCGCGTGAAGCCGGTGTGCCCCGAGTGCGGCGTGATCGGGCTTCCCCTGAACTACCAGAGCGGGCTTTGCCCCAAATGCAACACGCTGCTTCGCCTGCAGGAGGAGCTGGCCTACAACGAGCTGCTCCTGCGCGAGCGCATAGAGGCGGTTGGCAGCGAGCTCTTCGACGAGGCCGTTCGCCTGTACAACTCGAAGCGCCGGGAGAACGCCAGGCTCTGCAAGAAGTTCGGCCTCCCGACGAGGCGGGAGCGCAAGGGCGAGGACTGCTGTCTGTGCCCCTCCTGCATGCTCTGGCCGGAGTGCCTGGGGCCGATTTGTGACACGGGGTGAGAATCCCGTGCATGCGAAAGACGAAGCTTACATACGAGATGGTTGACCGGGCGGTGGCGCTGAAGAAGGACGGGCTTTGCGACGCCGACATCATCGCCGCGCTCGGCGTCCACCAGTCCACCTTCTACCGGTGGCTGAAAGAGCCGGACACCAAGGTGAAACGCGCATTATGCGAGGGACTAAAAAAGGCCGAATCGGAGTACAAGCGCTCGCTTCTGGTGACGATCCGCAACGCCGCCATGTCCCGCGCGCAGTACTGGACAGCAGCCGCCTGGCTGCTCGAGCGCAAGTACCCGATGGAGTTCGGGCGCATGGAACGCAAGAGCGACGAGGGCAAGGACGAGCCGGTTCAGCTGACCTTGGGGCTCGAGCTCGAGGTGATGACCGACGACGATGACGGCGGCGCTGCCGCAGATGGGACGGGTGCCGATGGCGGCTGTCAGGGTTAGCGACTTCGTGATAGAGCGGTTCCACCCCGTGCTCGCCGACGTGATGGCGCACGGGCACACGCATTACTGGCTGCACGGCGGGCGCGGGTCGACCAAGAGCTCGTTCATATCCGTTTGCCTGGTGATGCTGGTGCTCGCCTTCCCGCACACGAACGTCGTGGTGGTTCGCCGGTTCGGCAACACGCTGCGCGACTCGGTGTTCCAGCAGGTGCTCTGGGCGATCGAGGTGCTGGGGCTCGAATCGGTGTTCCGCTCTAAGGTGAGCCCCATGGAGATCGTGTACACGCCGACCGGGCAGCGCATCGTGTTCCGTGGCGCCGATGACCCCTTGAAGCTGAAGGGCGTCAAGTTCACGAAGGGGTACTGTGCCGCCGTGTGGTTCGAGGAGGTCGATCAGTTCGAGGGCCTGGAGGCCGTTCGCTCCATCCTGAATAGCCTGAGGCGCGGCGGCGACCGCTTCTGGATCTTCTACAGCTACAACCCGCCGAAGACGATGTGGTCTTGGGTGAACGTGGAATTGCTGGAGCGCAAGAGGCGTGACGATACGCTGGTGCGCAGCTCTTCCTACCTGGACGTGATCGGCTCGCACCCGGAATGGCTAGGCGCGCCGTTCATAGAGGAAGCCGAGTACCTTCGCGACACGAACGAGACGGCCTGGCGCTGGGAGTACCTGGGCGAGATCACCGGCACGGGCGGTGCGGTATTCGACAACGTGCACGACGCGCGGCTTTCCGACTCGCGCATACGAAACTTCGAGCGCGTGCGCAACGGGATCGACTGGGGCTGGTACCCTGACCCCTGGCGGTTCGTCCGGTGCGCATGGGAGCCGAGCGCCCGGCGGCTGCTCATCTTCGAGGAGCATTCGGCCAACAAGATGATGCCGGCCGACACCGGGCAGGTCGTGGTCGATTCCCTGACCTACGCCGACGAGGAGGGCGGCGAGCCCTATTTCCACGACCAGATCGTGTACTGCGACGACACGCCTGATTCCAAGGTGCAGATGTCTACGTACCGGCGCGATTGGGGGAGTCGAATCCACGCCGCCCGCAAGGCCCGGATGAGGCGGCTTTCCTACGAGTGGCTCGCGGGGCTTCGCGAGATCGTCATCGACTCGGAGCGCTGCCCGCTCACATTCGCCGAATTCACCTTGAAGGAGTTCGAGCGTGACCGGGACGGCAACTGGATCGACGAGATTCCGGATGGAAACGACCACAGCATCGATGCGGTGAGGTACGCCATGATGGACGATGCCTTGCGAGGCGCGTGATGGGGCGACGCTTTCCACATCTTCGCCAGCCTCTTCTTCACCATGAAAGGCATGAGCGGCCTGGTTGCGGCCCCGTCTTCACGATGTTCGCCGTGGGAAGAGACGGCAGCCTGGTTGCGGGCGAGGCTTTCACCTTCCGAAACTTCATCTTCGACATCTTCATCTTCTAGATCTTCACCATGAAAAGCGAAAGGAATTGCGATATGGGCAGCGTTGACGAGAAGGACTACTGGGTGCCGGTGCATGTGCGGGATTACCTGACATCGCTTGGATACCGGTTGCCGCTTGAGGCCATGGAGGAGCATATACGCGCGTGGCACGAGTGGTTGGAGGCAAGCGGGGCCTTCTACGATTACCGCGATTCGGATGGTTTCGGGAGGGTCTACGAGGTGCATAGGCGCTCGATCCACCCGGCGATGCGGGTTTGCAGGGAATGGGGCTCGCTCCTTCTGAACGACAAGACGCAGGTGGTGAGCGAGTCGCAGGAGTGCACCGAATGGCTGGAATCATTCTTCACGCAGACAGGCTTCTTCCCCTCCGCGCAGGCCACCGTCGTGAGGGCGTTCGGCATGGGGACCGGGGCCTGGGCGCTCTGGGTGGATGCAGGCAGGAAGGACGTGCGCATTCGCCGGTACGACGCGCGCATGGTGATACCGCTTTCATGGGACGAAGACCGGGTGACCGAGTGCGCGTTCGTCACGCGGGCATTCTACCGGGGCCAGGCCGTGGACCAGCTGCAGATGCACTTGCTTGGTGGTGATGGGACGGCGCCTTCCATAGCCTCGTTTTCATCTGCCGCATCTTCGCCAGATTTCTCTTCCCTTGCTTCGCCTTCGCAGAGCTCGCTTTCACCATCTTCAAATGCAGCAGCGGATGCGGAACGCGGACTGCGGGCGGCTTCTTCACCGTGCATAGTTGATGGCGCAGGATTGGCTGCGGCGGTTTCACATGGAAACGCGTGGATCTCTTCGCCATCTGGAAACGGGGCTTCGCCTTCAACATCTTCACCTTCTCTTTCCAAATCTGAAGCTGGAACTGCGGAGACGGCCGAGACGTTCCCGACGTATAGGATCGTGACGGTTTGTTTCGACGAGGAGGGCAGGAAGGTCGAGCCGGAGGGGATTTGCGGCGAGTACGATACCGGGTGCCCTTTCCCCACCTTCGCCCTCGTGAAGCCCGCCGTCGAGAACACACGGGTGGACATGAGCCCCTACGGGCAGAGCATATTCGCGGATGCCATCGATGCGATGCAGGCGGTGGACGTGGCCTTCGACGCCATGATCACGGAGGTGGACATCAGCAAGATGCGCGTGTTTCTTTCCGATGTGATGTTCGACAGGGAGCAGGACGGGAAGAAAAAACGGGTGGCTATCCCGTTTGGAAGGCAGGATTGCACCGTCTTCCGCAAGGTGATGTCGAGCGACGATATGATCCAGGAATTCGCACCGGCGCTGCGCACGAGCTCGCAAGTCGAGGCCTTCCGTATAGCACTTCAGATGCTCGGTGACCTGTGCGGCCTGGGGTTGACGTATTTCGACTTCGATTCGACCGGATACGTGAAGACTGCGACCGAAGTTTCAAGTGACAATTCCGCCTTGATGCGCAACATCGCCAGGCACGAGCACGTTCTGGAGCAGTCCATCACCGGTATCGCGCGGGCGCTTCTCCACATCGCACGTGGGTTCGGCGTCAGCCTTCCCGATGAGGGCGATCTGAAAGTGATGTTCGACGACTCAATCATCACCGACACCTACCAGGAGAAGAAGCAGGACCTGGCCGAGGTGGGCGTGACCATGACCGTAGCCGAGTTCCGGCAGAAATGGTATGGAGAAGACTCCGCGACGGCTGAAGAACGGGCGGGCAAGCTGAGCGCGTAGCTTCACTTTCAACATCCAAAAGGCTCTAGGGCAAAGTGCCGCCGATTTGCCGGACGCTGTCTGGCATATTCGCCGCAACGATGCAACTTGGGGATGCTGGGCGATACCTTCACCATCGCCATGTAGAGCACTGGTAAAATGGGTGGCTGCGCGTTCCGGCGGAGATTTTGCCGGGCAAGGCGCGAGCGACAGCGACATTTTCCAGTCATTGATTGGAAAATCGAAGATACAGGGGTGAGCGTTGGATTTAAGCGAGCTCGGACTGTTCAAGGAGGGCAACCGCCTGGAGATGAAGGCGGCACAAGGGCGCAACGGGAACGGCGCTTTGCCCCGAAGCATCTGGGAGACCCTTTCGGCCTTCGCCAACACTGCTGGCGGGGTCATCGTCCTGGGTGCCGTTGAGCATGATGATGGCTCTTTCGAGGTGGTCGGCATCAAGAAGGCCGACAAAG
>JAFUBE010000041.1 GCA_017460365.1 Eggerthellaceae bacterium | reverse complement strand
GCGGACGAACCGGGTGTCATCGTGACCACGCGCAAGGACTCTCCGATCATCGTGGGGCACGGAGCGGACGGTTCATATGTCGCATCCGACGCCATCGCGGTTATCGAGGCGACGCGCGATGTCGTCGTGCTGGCCGATGGGCAGATCGCGAAGCTTACCGCAGGTGCTGTCGAGTGCTTCGATTCGCACGGTCGCGCCATCGAGCCCGAGGTCACCCACATCTCGTGGAACATGGACGTGGCCGAGAAGGGCGGTTATCCCGATTTCATGTTGAAGGAGATCCACGAGCAGCCGCGCGTCATTCGCGACACGCTCGCCGGGCGTCTGGTGAACGGGCAGCTCGAGATCGACGAGCTCGACATGTCGCCGGAAGAGCTCAACCTCATCGACCGCGTCTACGTCATCGCGTGCGGCACGAGCTACCATGCCGGCCTCATCGCCAAGGAGCTCATCGAAGGCTGGGCACGCATACCCACCGAAGTGGAAGTGGCCAGCGAATTCAGGTATCGCAATCCCATAATCACGCCGACCACGCTGGTCGTGGCGGTGTCCCAGTCGGGCGAGACGGCCGACACGCTGGCTGCGATCCGCGACGCGCGCATCAAGGGCGCTCGCGTGTTCGGTATCACCAATGTGCTCGGCAGCCCGGTTGCGCGCGAATCGGACGGCGTCATCTATACGAAAGCGAACAAGGAAATCGCCGTGGCGTCAACAAAGTCGTTTCTGGGCCAGGTCGTCAGCCTCACGCTTCTCGCGATGCTGCTCGCGCAGGCCAAAGGCAAGCTGCGCATGAACCAGATCCGGCTGCTGTTCCGCGAGCTGGCCGACACGGCCGAGCAGGTGGAAAGCATCCTCGCCGACACGAGCGCCATCGAAGAGGCCGCTCATGCCTGCGTGGCGGCGAAAAGCGCGTTGTTCATCGGGCGCGGCATGGGCGCCGCGATCGCCAAGGAAGGCGCTCTGAAACTCAAGGAGATTAGCTACCTGCATGCAGAGGCGTATCCTGCTGGCGAGATGAAGCACGGGCCGATCGCGCTTATCGACGAGGGCTTCCCGGTCATCGCAGTGGCAACGGCGAGCCCGGTTTACGACAAGGTTGTTTCCAACCTGCAGGAGAGCAAGGCGCGCGGTGCGCACATCGTGGCCGTCGCGACGGAAGGCGACGAGGGTATTCGCTCCCATGCCGATCACGTCATCTACATCCCCAAGGTGAACGACAAGTTCTCTGCGATCACGGCGAGCGTACCGCTCCAGCTGCTCGCGCGCGCCATCGCCGTGGAGCGCGGCTGCGATGTCGACCAGCCGCGCAATCTTGCGAAATCAGTCACCGTGGAATAGGCTGGGCGGAGCGTGACGACATGGACACCCTTTCAGTTAAGCAAGCTCGTTCGTATTTGATGGAAGAGGACATCTTGCCGATGTCGGCCGTCGAGGGTGACGAATCGGGTACGGGCCATTGGGCCAATGCCGAGGGCGCAGGCGATAGCGCCGAGGATGCGGAAGAGCGCTCGTACGCGGATGGCACGGTGGGCCTCGGCGTGGACATCGTGGAAATCGAGCGCATGCGCAACCTGCTCGCGCGCAAGCCGAGCTTCGCCGAGCAGGTGTTCTCGCCGGCGGAATGCGCGTATTGCGAGAAGAAGTCGAATCCGGCGACCCATTACGCGCTGCGCTTCGCGGCGAAAGAGGCGGTCGTGAAAGCGCTCGGCACCGGTTTTTCGGAGGGCATTTGGGTGCACGACATCGAAGTCGAGCGGGCTCAGAACGGCAAGCCGTCGGTGAAGCTGTCGGGGCGCGCGCTTGAGGTGGCCGACGAGCTCGGCGTGCGCGAGCTGTCGCTTTCGATGTCGTACACGCACACCGATGCGGTGGCGTGCGCGATGGCGGTCACCGATTCGGCGGTCCGCGCGAGCGAAAAGCGCAAGGACCCGATGGAGGAGCTCGCCCGTCAGTTCAAGGAAACGAGGAAGATGCTCGATGATCTCTGATCTCGCGGTGCCCCGCGTGGCGGCCGACGCCAATAAATATTCCCGTGGCAAGCTCGTCGTGGTGGCGGGAAGCGCGCGCTATCCGGGTGCTGCCGTGCTCGCGGCGCGGGCTGGCCAGCGCATGGGAGCTGGCTACACGCAGGTGGTCTGCGCGCCCGAAGCGGTCGACATCGTGAGGATGTCTT
>JAFUBE010000341.1 GCA_017460365.1 Eggerthellaceae bacterium | reverse complement strand
TCTCGAAGTAGTAGTTGGTGCAGTCGTAGTACCCGCAGCTCAGGTCGCGTATCCCCGCCGCGGCGATCGAGTGGTTGGCCTTGGCCACGACCGCGTCTCGCATGCGGGCGATCTCGGTGAGGCCGCGGTAGACGTCGGACTCGGACAGGTCGCAGCGGAAGAAGTGGCGCCCGGCCCGTTCCCATGCGGCGTGCTTGGAGCCCGGGGCGAGCAGCCGCTCGGACACGAGCAGCCTCATCAGGGAGTTGACGTCGAACTCGGCACCGCGCCCGCGCATGTTCGAGCGCACCGCGGCCTCGATCCCGAGCGCGTTGTAGTAGGCCATCGGCACCGCGTCTCCGCAGCTCATGCGGTTGACGGCGCGCTTGTCGACCTTCTGCATGGGATGGATCGTCAGGGTCTGCGGCCCCTCGGCGGCCAGCCGCTCGGCGTCCATGCGGGCGACGACCTCCGCGAAGTGGGCGACGGGGTCGGGCCATTCCGCCTCGAGTTCGTCGACGAAGCCGAAGGTCTCGACGGTCCGCTGGCGCACGCGCCCGTTGTCGCGGTACCCCTGGACCGCCGACAGGCTTATCCTGCCGTTCCTCGTCGGCGTCTTCTTGAGGTACATGGAAACCGCCTTCCACCTGCTGTTATCTGCTCTCGCCATTATACCACACGTAACGCAACGTAACATAACAAATACTTAAAACTTGACATAGAAAAAGCCCAGCTACCTGGGCAATCTCGAAAACAGCTATCTAATCAACTGCTAAACAGTGGTGGGGATAGGAGTTACCCCCATCATCTTTACGCCGTCAGAATTACCCATATGAAACCAAAGAAGCGCCTTGTAGTGATACCATCAACACAGCTTGTCAAAGAGGCAAGTGAAAGCTAATGAAGGGAAGGAACCAGCATGAAGACAATTGGGAAAATCGCCGTGCTGGCGATGACGATGTCTCTGGCGTTCGTGCTGACCGCCTGCGGCAGCAGCGCTTCGTCGAGCGCAGCTTCATCGAGCGCCAGCGCATCGGCTGCCAGCGCCAGCGCATCGGCTGCCAGCGCCAGCGCAGCGTCCGCGAGCGCTGCCAGCGACGCCAACGCGAACGTCACCGACTTCTTCGGGCAGAAGTTCAACCTGCCCGAAGGCTGGTCGTTCGTTGACGCGGCCTCGCTGACGGGCGCCAACGAGGTCATCGCAGCCGCCTCCGCCAACGCACAGGTCGACATGGTTGCCATGAATGCCGACAAGAACCAGATCGTCATCGCCGGCATCGAGGCCGCAAGCGACAAGACCGCCGGCATGACCGCCGAGAAGTACCTGGAAACCGAAGAGCAGGAGATGACGGCCAGCATCGGTGGGAACTACTCCCTTACCACCACCAGCGCTGAAGTCACTTTCGCCGGCATCGACCGCAAGCTTCCGGCATCCGTCACGACCCTGAACGTCAACGGCGCCAATCTGGTCATTTGCCAGACGGTCGCTGAGAAGGATGGCAGCTTCTTCAGCGCCATCGCCATGGGCGCAAGCGAAGAGGAAGTCACCAAGGCTTTCGAGAGCTTCTCTGCCACGACCGTGTAAACACGCACAGGCAAGCATCTAAAGAGAACGCCGCCCGGCAAACATCCGGGCGGCGGTCGTTTATGAAAATGAGTCAGAGGGGTCAGACCCCATCTGTCTCATTTTTTGCGAGCGTCAACGCTCCGGCAGCCACGATACACGTGCCGCCAAGCAAGACCACGAACGGCATGAGGTCGTCACCGGTCTTTGCCGGGCGCTGCTTAGAAGCAGCTTCCGGCTTCGTGGGTTTCGTCGGGCCAGCTGGATCAATCGGGTCCGCTGGGTCATCCGACGGGTCAACGGGATCAACCGGGTCCACCGGCTCGGGCGGCAGCGGATCCTTGCTTGCGAACACGTAAGTCGAGAAGCGGTCAGAGCTCATCGCCATTTCCACGTCAGTGCCCGTCGAGACAACTTCCGCCTGTCCTTCGTGCGCCCGCCGCAAGAAGTACGTGCGTGCGTCTGCGCGTAGGTCCTCGGGAACCGAGAAGGAGAACGACAAAGGCGCAGGCGTGGTGTGCACCTGGGTTTCGACATCGTCCACGATCTTCGCGAACGTAACGTCAAGCCACATGCGGTCATCGATGGAAAGGCGGTCCAGCTCTGCCTGCAACGCCGCCCTGTCGTCCTCGCCGGTTGCCATCGGGTCAATCTTGTTGACGATCACGCGGAACAAGACGTCATGCCCGGAATCAGCGGGCGTCACGAGCTCGCTTGCAACCTCATCCAAGTTCGGCACCTCGATCTTCGGCACGCCGTCGCCCAGCACGACCTCGGTCTCGACTGAACCCTCGTACCACTGCGCCTGCGCGACCATGTCGTAATAGACCGGGTTGCTTTCGGGGTCGTATTCGACCATCACCTTGCCGTCGACCACAATCACGTGCTCTTCGAGCGACTGCATGGCTTCTTCGATTTCGGCGACGCATTCCTCGTCGGCTTCCACCTTGGCCATGAACTCGGTGAGCTCGGCTTTGATTGCGGCCAGCTCTTCCGGCGTGATTTCGGCCGAAGCATCTTCGTACCAACCGAGGAACACATGGCCCTCCCTCACGGGATCGTTGGGCTTTTGCGCAAATTCCTCGTACGCCACCTGC
>JAFUBE010000340.1 GCA_017460365.1 Eggerthellaceae bacterium | reverse complement strand
TCTTCTCCTCGATCTCCTGCAGCGTGGCAATCTTGCAGAGGCCGGGGACGTCGGCGTACTCGCCGGAGCCGAACTTGTCGGTCAGCCAGAGGGCCTCGCCCACGACGGCGAGCGCATCCTCGAGCTTGGCGATCTCCTCGTCGTAGGCGGCGCGAAGGCGCTTACGCTCGCGTGGCTTGGCAGCTTCCACGTCGGCTTTGGCCTTCGCCTTGCGTCCCTCGACGTACGCAGCCAACGCGTCGCGGGCGGCTGCAAAATCCTCCAGAGTTGTAGCGCTCGCCAGGATTCCCTCGGCTTCGCCGTCCACGAGCTCCGCCATGCCGCGGATCGCGTCGCAGTACTCGTCGAGCAGCGTCGCATACTTGTCCGCCTCGCCACGGTAGAGCCACACGATGGCGGAGAGGTTCTTGAGCTGCCACGGGCTCCACTCGTTGTGCGTCGTGTCGATGGCGGTGTGGTAGCTCTGCGCGTCGATGAAGAGCACCTTGTCGCGCAGCCCCTGAGGCTTGCCCTTGTCCAGGAACCACAGCGTGCACGGCAGGCTCTTGGTGTAGAAGAAGTTGTTGCCCACGTAGAGCATCGCGTCCACGTGGCCGCTCTTCACCAGCTTCTCGCGGAGCGTTCGGTCCTTGCCCGAGCTGTCGGTGGCCGAGCTCGCCATGACGAAGCCCGCGCGCCCGGTTGGGTTGAGATAGCTGTAGAAGTAGTTGATCCACAGGTAGTTCGCGTTGCTGAACTCGCCGGCCTTGTTGATGCCGGAGATGCCGAGCGGCATGCGCCCGGCCTCCTGGGCCTCCTCGGCCTTCACCTTGTTCACGTTGAACGGCGGATTGGCCGCCACGTAGTCGCAAGAGCCGTCAAGCGAGTGCGCGTCGTGGTAGAAGCTGTTGGCCTGGTCGCCGGAGAGGATGGACCCGTTCATGCCGTGCACGGCCATGTTCATCAGGCAAAGCTTCGCGTTGTACTCAACCTTCTCCTGACCGTAGAAGGTCATGGCCTCCGATGGCTTGCCTCCATGCTCGCGCACGTAGTCGCTGGCCGACACGAACATGCCGCCCGAGCCACACGCCGGGTCGAGCATGACGCCGCGCTCGGGCTCGATGACGTTCATGATCATGCGCACGAGCGACTTCGGGGTGAAGAACACGCCGTCGTCGGAGGCCACGGCGGGTGCGAACTTGCCGAGGAAGTACTCGTAGATGCGCCCGAGGATGTCGTCGCCGCCCTCGTCGAGCGCCGGGTTGTTGAAGATGCGCAGCGTCTCGCGCAGAAGGTCGTTGCCGAGCTCCGTGTAATCGTGCGGCAGGATGCCGGCAAGCTGCGGGCTAACCTTCTCGATGGCCGCCATAGCGTCGTTGACCCTCTTGCCGATGTTCGCCTCGTCCTCGGGAAGGTTCACGAGGTAGTCGTAGCGCGACTCTTCGGGTAGATACATCGCCCCACGTTTCGCGTAGTCATCGGGCTCGATGGGAATCTGCCTGCCAGTAGACTGAGCGCGCTTCGCCTTGATCTGCTCGTCCACCATCTTGAAGCGGCCCCACGCATAGCGCAGGAAGATGAGCCCCAATACGGGCATGCAGTACTGCTGGCTCGTGAGCTTGGAATTTGCACGGAGGTTGTCCGCAGCCTCCCAGAGTTCCTTTTCGAGTTTCTGAATGTCTGCCAATGTCGTTACCTCTTCTTGAATAGCCTAACGTACATTTTATATGCCGAGCGTCGGCTAGGAAATCGCCTCTAACGTTTCGAGCGCCTGGGCGAAGCTGTTGTTGGTAATCTTTGGCCCGTGCGCATCCTCCATACGGATGACGGGCGGATAGATGTCCGGCCGGTTCTCCATCTCGGTTATCGCGCTGCTCGCATCGCGCTTGCCGGGCGTGCTGTGGGGCATGGGTCCCACAAGTACCGCCTCGAAGGCGGGGTTGTTCCGCAGCCGGTCGAACCGGTAGTGCTTGAACCGCTCGTATTCGAGGTAGAACTCAATCCTGTCGCCGGTGATGCCGTGCGCCTTGGCGATGCTTCACAGCTTGCGCTCTTTCACCTCGCTCGCCCCAAGCACGATGATCTTCCCGCGCGGCCGACGTCCGTCCTGAGCAACCAAGTCTCCCATTCCAAGAAGCTCGAGCAGGTCGTTCAGCTCATCGGCCCTGTTCGCCCTCATTATGGCCGGAACGATCGCGTCCGCGATGCGGGCTTCAACGGCGTCGCACAAGTCCATGAGCTCGTACTGTGAGAGCGCCAAGGCTACTCCACCTCGCTCTCGAAGAAGCTGGCCGACTCCATCCTGGCCCTCTCGAGCCTCAGCTTGAGTACTGATATTTCGTCCAGCTTCGCCTGGTAGCGTTCCGCCATGTCCTGCTGGTCAGCCATTGCCGGAACGGGAACGACGAGGTCGCGAAGTCCGTCGGTGGTAATGTTCCTCACTGCTTCGCCGGCGGTGGTGCGGCTAAGCAGCTCCTGGCCCACGTCGCTGTTCAGGAATCCCGCGACGAACACCGGGGAGACCTTCTTCTTGTCGACGGTCACCACATAGAAGTTTTGACTCGGGACGATACGCTCGTCGCCTTCGACATCCACTGCTGCCACCTTGAAGCTGCCGCCCTCAAGCGCCATGCGCGCTATCACGATGTCGCCGTCCTGCAGCAGGTGGTTGGCCAGCACATCCGAGTCCTTTTCGATCTTCTTGAGCGGCCTTCTCACCTCGCCGTCCTCGATGTCGGTGATGGAGAGGTAGGACGGGTTGCCCTCGTTGTCCTCGGACTCGTCGGCGAGCGCATCCGAGCGCACGTTGTAACCCCTCGCGATAGTCTTGCTTATGTCGCTGAGCCGCATGCCGTTGCTCACCTTGATGTCGCTCCACAGGTAGCGTTCC
>JAFUBE010000339.1 GCA_017460365.1 Eggerthellaceae bacterium | reverse complement strand
CATTTGCGCTGGTCGCGTTCGTGCTCGTCGGTTGTTCGTCGGGCTGCTCCTCGAGCCGCGCCGCGTCGTCGGCTTCTAGCAGCTCCTCGAGCGCCGCAAGCTCGTCGAGCTCGAGTGCGAGCTCGAGCGCTGCCGCATCCGAGGACTTCACGCTCGTCGTCGGCTTCGACGCCGAGTACCCGCCGTACGGCTTCGTGGGCGATGACGGCCAGTACACGGGCTTCGACCTCGACCTGGCCGAGGCAGTCTGCAAGGCTGAAGGCTGGGGCTTCAAGGCCGAGCCGATCGACTGGGATGCCAAGGACGCGCTGCTGAACTCCGGCACGATCAACTGCATCTGGAACGGCTTCACGATGGAAGGCCGCGAGGGCAGCTATGCGTTCAGCGACCCGTACATGCTCAACGAACAGGTCATCGTCACGAAGGCCGGTAGCAACATCAGCGATTTCGCCGGCCTGGCTGGCAAGACCGTCATGACGCAGGCCGCTTCCGCCGCCCTCGAGGTCCTCCAGGACAAAGACGGCCAGACAGCCGTTGCCGACACGTTCGCTTCGCTGCAGACCATCGGCGATTACAACAACGCGTTCATGCAGCTCGATTCCGGCCTCGTCGATGCAGTTGCCTGCGACTTGTCGATCGCCCAGTACCAGATTTCAGCTAACCCTGGCAAGTACGCGCAGCTTTCCGAGCCGCTGAGCTCCGAGCACTATGCGGTCGGCTTCGCCAAGAACGACACCGACACGGCCGCCAAGGTGACCGCCGCCCTGAAGAAGCTCGATTCCGAGGGCACCGTGAAGAAACTGTGCGAGAAGTACGCCGAGTACGGCCTCACGTACGATAACTGGGTGCTGTAACCAAGTCGGACCGAGAGCGCCTGCCGAAGGGTGGGCGCTCTTTTTGCGTTATGAAATGGAGCGCGTCGTCTGCGCTTCGTGGCGGAAAGGGAACTTGTGGATTTCTCGACGATGATGGGATTGCTCGGGCAAGGCCTCGTGCTGACCGGGCAGATTTTCGTGGTGACCCTGCTCGGGTCGCTGCCGCTCGGCGTGCTGATCGCGCTCGGGCGCATGAGCAGATTCAAGCCGCTCGCATGGGTCATGCGCGCCTACATTTCGTTCATGCGCGGCACGCCTCTCATGCTGCAGCTCATGGCGCTCATGTTCGGCCCGTATTACCTGTTCGGCGCCCAGCTCGGGCCCGACTGGAAGTTCTGGGCGTGCGACATCGGCTTCATCTTGAACTACGCAGCGTACTTCGCCGAGATCTACCGTTCGGGCATCCAGTCGATTCCCCGCGGCCAGTACGAAGCGGCCGAAGTGCTCGGATACTCGAAGGCCCAGACGTTCATGCGCATCGTCTTGCCCCAGGTCATCAAGCGCATCTTGCCGGCAATGGGCAACGAGGTCATCACCTTGGTGAAAGACACCTCGCTCGCTTTCGTGCTCGGCATCATGGAGATGTTCACCCAGGCAAAGGCGATAGCCGCCAGCCAGGTGAGCATGCTTCCCTACATCATCGCCGCGGCGATCTACTGGTGCTTCACGATCGTGGTCGAGTTCATCTTGAACCGCATCGAGAAGAAGCTGAATTACTACCACGACTAGCATGTGAATGGCGATGGGCGAGCGGAAGGTGCGGTTCCTTCCGCTTCGTTTCGGACGAATGGAGCACGAAATGAGTGGGAATACGCTGGTCAAGCTCGAGCATGCACGCAAGAGTT
>JAFUBE010000338.1 GCA_017460365.1 Eggerthellaceae bacterium | reverse complement strand
CATCTTCCACGACCACCATGCCGGCAGGCGTCGGCTTGCCGGAGCGCGCCCAATACTCGATTTTGCCGCGCTGCACGATCGAGGTCGCGCAGTCGAGGCAGAACGGGAATTCCTCATCGGTCGGAATCGAGAACGTGAGCGGGTTGGTGCCCATCATGTTCTCGACGCCGAACGTCGGCGAAATCGACGGGCGGGCGTTCGTTCCCGTGATGCCCACGAGCCCCGCGTCGGCAGCCATGCCCGTCCAGTAGCCGGCGATGCCGTAATGCGTTGAGTTGCGGATTGCGCCGCCGGCCATGCCGTAGGCCTTTGCCTTCTCGATGAGCTTAGTCATCACGTGGTGGCTCGCCACCATGCCCATGCCGTCGTGCGCGTCGGCGACCACGGTCGTCGGCGTTTCCTTCACGATTTCCAGCTCGGTGACCGGTAGCAACGTGCCACGCTCGATGCGGTCGATGTAGATGGGCTTGAAGCGGTTGCACCCGTGGCTCTCGATGCCGCGGCGATCCGACTCGGCCAGCACGTCGGCGCAGATTTCGGCGTCTTCACGCGGCACGCCGTACTCGACGAACACGTCGGTCATGAACGATATAGCCTGTTCCCAGGGCAAATACGGGCGAGTTTCCATCAGTCTTTCCCTTTCCTCCAATTCAGCACACGACCGCATTGTACCGCGCTTCTTCGCCGGCGCGCTGCGACGAATGTACCGTGTGACACTTCTCGTCAGACACGATCTGTCATTTTTCGGGTGGCGCCCGCTGTGCCGCACGTCTTCCACGAAAAATGACAGATCGTGTCTGACGAGAAGTGTCACACCACGCTCGGAATGGGGGTAAAGACGCGAGCTACTTCTTCCTCTTCGTCTCCTTGGCGAGGTCCTTGAGGGTTTTCCTGTCGGCATGCGATGCGATGAACGCCTCGTGCTTCTTCGACTTGCTGCGCCACTTCTCCTTGGCCTTTTTGGCGTCTTTCAGCGATAGGTTGCTCTCGCGCACCTTGATATCGCCCGAGCCCACCCAGCCGTACACATCCCAACGGGTCTTCCCTTTGCTCATTTCAGCTCCTTCGTTGAACAGTCCTGATGCAAAGATTATACCAACGCAGCGGAGCCGAGTGCCCGTCCGGAGCACGCCACTTTGGTTCTGGCGCAAATGGCGCGCGCTGCGCTCTTGACAACCGCGCCGCGCACGAATCAAACTGCCCGTAGGCAGCCAGTTGGCTATAAGCGGTTCGATTTTCGGAAGGAGCGTGCGCAGGTGGATTACATAACGGTCGCACAAGGGCTGCTGCTGCCTCTTCTGGGTACGACGCTCGGCGCGGCGGTCGTGTTTTTCCTGCGGCGCGACATGCCGGCGAAGCTGACGAAGGTGCTCGTCGGGTTCGCGGCGGGCGTCATGGTGGCGGCGTCGTTTTGGGGCCTGCTGCAGCCGGCGATCGAAGAGGCATCGGGGCTCGGGGCGCTCGCGTTCGGCCCTGCTGCCATCGGCTTTCTTGCCGGCATGGGGTTTTTGCTGCTGCTCGACACGATCACGCCCCATACCCACATGGATCTGCAAGACGAAGGCCCTGCAACCGGGCTTTCGCGTTCGACGAAGCTCATACTCGCCATCACGATTCACAACATTCCAGAAGGCATGGCGGTCGGTGTCGTGCTCGCCGACTGGCTTGTCGGCGGCGGGGTTAGCCAGGCCGGGGCGCTCGCGCTTGCCATCGGCATCGCGATTCAGAACTTTCCCGAGGGAGCCATCGTGTCGACTCCGCTCCTAGCCGAGGGCATGCCGAAGGGGCGCACGTTCTTCTACGGCGTGCTGACCGGCGCGGTCGAGCCTGTCGCCGGCCTCGTCACGGTGCTTGCCGCAAGCGCGGTCGTGCCGGCGATGCCCTACCTGCTCTCGTTCGCCGCCGGCGCCATGATGTACGTCGTCGTGGAAGAGCTCATCCCCGAAATGTCGGAAGGCGTCCATACCAACATCGGCACCGTCGCCTTCGCCGCGGGCTTCGTCCTCATGATGGTTCTCGACGCCACCCTTGGGTAGCAGCCTTCGCCCCGCGCCCGGCGGGGAGCGGGGTACCGCAGGTCCCCTTCCCGCTAGTCGCTGAGGTCGAGGTCGAGGGCGACGTTCAGCTCGAAATCGGGGTACAGCTCGCGCAGGTCGCCGACGATGTGGTCGTATAGCGCCATGCGGTCGGGCACGTCGAAGCTGATGATAAGGTCGAACGACAGGCGTCGCGCGTCGAGGTCGACGTAGAAGCCGTGCATCTGCAGGACGCCCTCGTGGTTCATGACAACCGGCGTGATCGTCGAGCGCATCTGCTCGATTTCGTCGTTCGTGGTGTTGCGCGAATAGATTCCCACCGTGGCGAGCACGACCTTGTGCTCTGCGAGCACCGCCGCTTGCAGTCGGCGCGTCATAGCGTCGATCTCCGCGGCGGTCATGACATCGCACACCTCCACATGAATCGCGCCGATGGTGAGGTTGGGCCCGTAGCATTCGAGCAGCAGGTCGTAGGCGCCGAGCACGTCGGGGTCGGCGCACACGGTGCGCTTGATGCCCGTTGAAAGGTCCGCGTCGGGGCGCTGACCGAGCACGTCGTCGATCGTCTCGCGCAGCATGTCGATGCCGGCTTTCACGATGACGACCGCGATGAGCGCACCCACGTACGCTTCGAGGCTGATGCCGCAGGCGAGGTACACAATGGCTGCGGCGAGGACCGCGGCGGAAATGGCCGCATCGAACAGCGCATCTGCGCCCGAAGCGCGCAGCGACGCCGAGTTCGTGGCTTTCCCGACGCGGCTCACGTAGATCCAGAGTGCGACCTTCACCGCGATGCCCACCGCCACGACAACGAGCGTGACCGGCGAATAGTCGATCGGTTCGGGCGCGATCATCTTGTGGACCGACTCGATGAGCGAAGAGATGCCCGCATACAAGATGATCGCCGCGATCACCATGACCGACAGGTACTCGTAGCGCCCGTGCCCGAGCGGGTGCTTGTAATCGGGCGCGCGGTTGCTGAGCTTCGCGCCGATGATCGTGACGATCGACGACAGCGCGTCGGTGAGGTTGTTCACCGCATCAAGCACGATGGCGATCGAGTTCGACATGAGCCCGACGGCCGCCTTCATTGCGACGAGCACCACGTTTGCCACGATGCCGACGATGCTCGTGCGAACGATGGCCTTTTCCCTCTGCGCAGCGTCCATGCGATCCCCTCCCTGTTGTACTCATTCTAAGCTGCGGCGATGCCCGCTTGCGTGAAGGTGTGCAATACTTGCCTTAAATCACATTCGGCAATTAGCGGTGATCGTTAAGGGGGAAGGGGCATGTCTGCCGGAAAAGCGAATTGTTTGGTCTGCGGTGAACCGCTCGTCTATTGGGAAGAGGCCCAAGAGGTCACGTGCCAGATCTGTGGCAAGAAGGAGTTCGGCCATTCTATCTGCGAGACCGGCCACTACGTGTGCGACGCATGCCACCGCGCCGAGGGCGTCGACTACATCATGAGCCTGTGCTCGCACAGCACGTCGACCGATCCGATCGAGATCATGAACCAGGCCATGAACGACAAGTCAATCTACCCGAACGGGCCGGAACACCACACGCTCGTCGGCGCGTCGATCATCACGGCTTATGCGAACGCGGGCGGGAAGGGGCCCAAAGGCGAGCCGCTCGACAAGGACGCCGCGCTCGCCGAGCTGAAGAAGCGCAGCTTGCAGGTGCCAGGCGGCACGTGCGGTTTTTGGGGGACGTGCGGTGCTGCGGTGTCGGCCGGCCAGGCGATGAGTGTGCTGAACGGCTCGACCCCTCTGACGCAGGAACCGTGGGCCCAGTGCCAGCGTCTGACCTCGATGATCCTCGGCCGTCTCGCCGACCTCGGCGGCCCGCGCTGCTGCAAGCGCACCGGCTACACCGCCGTCCTTACGGCCGTGCCTTACATCGACATGACGCTCGGCGCGAACATGCAGATTCCCGACCAGGTCACCTGCACGTTCTTCCACCGCAACGCCGAGTGTCGCCGCAAGGAGTGCCCCTACTTTCCCGTCAAGTGAGCCGCTCCCCGCCGGGCGCGACT
>JAFUBE010000337.1 GCA_017460365.1 Eggerthellaceae bacterium | reverse complement strand
GGTCGATGGGTTCTGCGATATTCACGGGCTTAAATCCGTCGGCTTCGAAAGCATCTGCGATCAAACGGGTTTCGAGCCCGACCCCTACCCGTTGTCTTGGTAATCTGCATGTGCTCGCCGATGCGCCATGTGTGCGACGCGAAGACTTCGCGTGGTGCGAGTTGGGCAACTAGAGGAAAATAAGTAAATTGAGCTAAAAGAAACAAACCAGCCCAAAACAGCGGAGGTGGCTACCATGAGCGGGAACAACCCTTTCACCCCGGTTTTCGGCAAGGTGCCGCCTTACATGGCCGGTCGACAAGATGTGATAGGGCCGATCACGCAAGCCCTCGAAGAAGGGTCCAACAGTCCCGATATTGCAACGTTGCTCGTCGGCCCACGCGGGTCGGGAAAGACCGCGCTCCTGTCTTATCTCGCCGTCGAGGCCCAGGGGAGGGGGTGGGTGGCGGCAAATGTCACTGCATCGCGTGGCATGCTCGACGATGTGGTTCAGCAATGCCGCGAAGGAGCGAGCCACCTTTTGGAGGAAAAAGACGGCAGCCGCCTCACGGGCATCCAACTGGGGAGCGTGTCCCTTCAATGGGAGCGCGGCGTCCAGAATCCCCCCAATTGGCGCAGCCTCATGAACGGCATCACCGACGAGCTGGCGAAAACGGATACGGGATTGCTGATAACCGTGGACGAGGTGGATCCGCGCCTCGAGGAAATGCGGCACCTCGTCGAGGTCTACCAGCATTTCATGCGCGAAAACCGCAAGGTGGCCCTCGTTATGGCCGGTTTGCCGCACAACGTCTCGCTCATGGTATCGAAGTACACGACGACCTTCCTGCGGAGGGCGGCCCGTCACACGCTCGGCCCGGTTCCGGACTACGAAATTGCAGAGGCCTTCCGCCTTACCGTGTTGCAGGGCGGCCGCGAAATCGAGCCAGATGCGCTTGCCGCTGCCACGGAGGCCATCCAGGGCTTCCCCTTCATGTTCCAGCTCGTAGGATACCGAGCATGGAACGCCTCGCCGGGCGAGCGCGGAGTATCGATTGACGACGTCCGCGCCGGCATCGTGATGGCGAAAGCGGAGCTCAAGAGCCGCGTCTTCGATGCGACGCTGTCGACTCTGGCAAACGGCGATATCGCTTTCCTCGCCGCGATGCTCGAAGACGAAGGGGACACCCTGCAATCCGATATGGCGCGTCGGCTCAACAAGAGCAGCAGCCACGTGTCGACTTACAAGCGTCGCCTTCTCGACGAAGGCGTTATCGAGGAGCCTCGCAGAGGGCGACTGCGATTTTGCCTGCCGGGTTTTCGGGAGTTCCTGCTCGAGGAAGGCGTGTAGACCGCGACGCACCGACTGGCTACATGAGGGCCGCCCGAACACGGGGGGACGAGGCTTTTGTGTTCGGCGGCAACACGGTTGGCTTGAACCTGTAAAGTGGCCAGCCATGTTGGGCGGCACTTGGCCGAACGTTGGCGTAAACGGATTGGGATATATCGGTCTATCTTGCGCGCGGCGTCCTTTGATACTTTTTGCAGCTTTGATTTGTTTTGCAGATTTGATTTCTTTTATCAATACAGCACGGGGCGCCTTAGCGGTGCCAGGCGTTCCCGGTGCTGTCGGATGTGGTATGTCTCGGCTGCAAGCAGAACGCGCCCAGACTTCGACGTCGGGAAACGGTTTCGCTTTTTCGCTCAGCCTCGAGCGCCCCGCGCAATGCGAGTGCTGCTGGCTCAAGGTAGGCTTATTGGCGTCCTGAGCGGATCGCCGGAGAGAAAACCGGTTACGCGCGCTTATCGATGACGCGCGCGAGCCAATCGCCTAAGCTTTGGAATATCTGCACGAGCACCACGCATAGGACGACCGCCGCGAGCATGACATCGCCTTGGAAACGCTGGTAACCGTAGCGGATGGCGATGTCGCCCAGGCCGCCCGCGCCGACCGTGCCGGCCATGGCCGAGTACCCGAACAGGTTCACGAACGGT
>JAFUBE010000336.1 GCA_017460365.1 Eggerthellaceae bacterium | reverse complement strand
GCGTGATGCGGCCGACGAACACGCCGCGGTTGTTGGGCCGCCCATAGCTCATGCTGTCGTTGCCGCGCTGTCCCTCGAGGTACGCCGTCGTGAAGCCCCGAGAAAACGCTTCGGCAAGCCGCTGGCGCCATTTAGGGTTCGGGTGCCCGGCGTGGCTGTCGAGCGCCTCGCGGTAAACCGATACGACTTCGTGCACGTAATCAGCCGATTTCATGCGCCCTTCGATCTTCAGCGAGGCCACGCCGGCGTCTTGCAGCTGGCCGATCAAGTCGATGGTGCAGAGGTCGCGGGGGGACAGCAGGTGTTCGCCTTCCGCGGGGAGCGCCCCGGTGCGATCGTCGCGATGGAGCTCGTAGGGCAGCCGGCATGCCTGTGCGCAAAGCCCCCGGTTCGCCGACCGTCCGCCGATCATCGAGGACATCAGGCACTGTCCTGAATAGCAAATGCACAGCGCCCCATGGGCGAAGCATTCGATTTCCATGCCGAAGTCCGAAGCCAACGACGCCAGATCGGCGATTTCGGCAACCGTCAGCTCGCGTGCCAGCGTGACGCGTTTCGCCCCCATGCGCGCCGCCGCCTCGATTCCCGCGGCGTTGTGGATGTTCATCTGGGTCGAAACGTGCAGCTCCGCCTGGGGCAGGACCCGGTTCAGCTCTGCGGCAAGTCCTGCGTCTTGCACGATGAACGCGTCAGCTCCGGCCTCCCAGGCTCGACGTGCGAACTCAACCGCCCGCCCGAGCTCGCTTGGCAGCACCTCGACGTTCAGGATGACGTAGATCGATACCCCTCTCAGATGCGCATACTCGCATGCAGAGCCGAATTCTGCAATCGTGAAGTTGTCTGCGTTGCGCCGCGCGTTGAACTCGTCGAGTCCAAGGTAGACCGCGTCCGCCCCCGCGCATACCGCGGCGTGGAGGCATTCCAGGTTACCCGCAGGCGCGAGTAGTTCGGGCAAACGCTGCATGGTCGACATAAGACCCCCTTGTTACTGCGACTCCCCAGGGCCTTCACATGTGCGAAAGCCATTGAAGTATAATAGTCGAGCACGCACCTTAATCGTAATAGACGAAAGCGCATAGATGAAAGCACGACGTAAATTCCGTGAATCGAAGAGCCATGCTGTAGCGTGGGTGGCCTTGCTCGTGGTCATCGCGGTCGGGTTCGTCGCGTTTCGGGGCGCAACGAGCGTATATGCGGTCTATAACGATTGGATCGCAGATCTGCCTGAGCTCAACAGCGAAGCGTTCAACTTCGCAGAAGACTCGTACATGTACGCCGCCGACGGCACGACGCTGCTCGCGAACTTCCAGCTCGAGAAGCGCGATCCCGTCGACCTCAAGGACATCAGCACCTACGTCAAAACGGGCACGGTCGATGTCGAGGACGTTCGCTTCTACGAGCATAACGGCGTCGACATACCCGGCATCGTCCGCGCGGTCGTGAGGAACCTCGGCGGCGGCTCGCTCGAGGGCGCCTCCACCATCACCCAGCAGCTCGTGCGCAACACGGCCCTTTCCGAGGAAGCGACCGACATCACGTTCAAGCGCAAGGCCCGCGAGGCCGAGCTCGCCCTCGACATGGAGAAGGCTTACTCCAAAGAGGAAATCTTGAACATGTACCTTAACACCATCAACTACGGCGACGG
>JAFUBE010000335.1 GCA_017460365.1 Eggerthellaceae bacterium | reverse complement strand
TTCTCAGCGTGCTCTTCGTCACGTTCGTCCCCGGCTTAATCTGCAGCATCATTGGCCTCGTTCTGAACGCGGGCTACAACAAGAAGGGCCTTGTTAACCCTCGTAAAACGTCCACGCTTGCGATCGGCATTGTGGGCATTGTCGTGGCGGTGCTTTGCCTGATCACCACTATCGCCGTTGGCGTTATAGCCGCGCAGGTTGCGGGCGAGCTGGACAGGCAGGGCATCGACATCACAACCGATAGCGTCTCGGTAAGCACAGATTCTAGCGGCCACATCAATATTTCGGTTGCCGATGGATCGAGCAGCGCTGCCTCTGCTGGTTCGTCTGCCTTGTCGGGGTCGGCGTCCACTTCAAGTTCGGCCGCCTCGCCTGCAGCGAGTTCCTCTGCGCTTTCGGTTTACGAGGACTCCAAGTACCACGATTCCGAATGGAATCCTACGCTTTATTCGATTGTCGAGCTGACCGGTTCCGAAATGGCCGACTTGCTCGAGTATTACAATTTCAAGTGGGATAGCTCTTATGGCGGTTGGACCGCCTCCGACGGATCTCTTTATTCCGTCAGCGATTCATCCGGCGAGCTATCCGAAAGCAAGGTTCGCGCATTGCCCAAGGGTGCTGCCGGTCAGCCCGTGGTCCTCAGCCTGTGGGCGGAAGGCTACGAAACGCCCTCTGCCGCTTTCAAGGCGTTGACCAAAGACATCGTCACCGAAGAAGTGTACGAAGCCAGCGATGCGTACTTTGGCATCGTGTACGGATCGCCCATGGTTCGTTACTTGGTTATTACCATACAAACTGCCAACAACGAGCAGATGCTCCTCCTGTTTACGGAGGAGGCCATTTCAACGGGCTATTTCAACACCCTTCTCGATGTTACTGCCGGTTTAACCATGGACGTGGTGTGGAAGAATAGTACGAAGGATGCCAGCGTTGCGAACTCCATTAGCTAAGAGCCATCGAACTACGCTATAATCGCCCTCGTGCGCCCGAGTGGCGGAATGGCAGACGCGGCGGTCTCAAAAACCGTTGGGAAACCGTGAGAGTTCGAATCTCTCCTCGGGCACCAGGATTATAAAAAGGCTGTTCTCCGAACAGCCTTTTTACTAGGCGCTGCGCGGCGCTGATGCACGCCATCTCCGCGCAATCCCAGGGCCTCGCGTACGTAAAGTACGCGTCGGTCCTGCGATTCCACGGATATGGCGCACCTCGGCGTCGCTCGCTTCGTTGCTTGTAATGTAGGCTTATTCGCGCTTGCGATGGCGCGCTTGCTTGCTGCGCCAGCCTGTTCTGCAAAATGCGGGCTGCCTATCAGGCGTGCGCCACGTTGCTGTGAAAGGAAGGGCCACCATGGACGATGAATTGCAGCATGAAATCGAGTCGTATATCGACGCCCATTGGGATGAAGTTGTAGCTGATATCGACGAGCTCGTTCGGGTTGAAAGTGTGGAAGACCTCGAAGCGGCGACAGAAGGCGCGCCTTACGGGCCGGGCCCGCGCGAGGCGTTGACGCGAGCGCTTGGCATCGCACGGCGCATGGGGCTTCGCGTTCACGACTGCGAAGGGCATGTCGGTTACGCCGACCTTCCCGGGCGAAGCGAAACGCAAATCGGCATCATCGGGCACGTGGACGTCGTTCCAGCAGGTACGGGATGGAATTATCCGGCGCATGAGGTCACGCGCAAAGACGGCTACCTTATCGGCCGTGGCGTGCTCGATGATAAAGGCCCGCTTGTCGTGGCGTTGCATGCGGTCAAGTTTTGGAGGGACCGCGCTGCAGCTGCGGGCGAGCAGCTTCCCTATACCGTGCGCGTCTTGTTCGGCGCGAACGAGGAAACGAACATGAAGGACGTCGATTACTATCGCGCGCATCATGACGATCCGGCGTTCCTGTTCACGCCCGATAGCCAGTTTCCCGGTGGCTACGGCGAGTCGGGCATTTGCAGCGGCACGCTGAAAAGCGCGCCCATCGAAGGAGGCGACATAATCGAGCT